>CANKIV010000024.1 GCA_947482125.1 Alphaproteobacteria bacterium | reverse complement strand
CATCAGCTATACCAGCGACGGCGCGCTGCAGCGGCGTTGCGCCGAAAGCGCGATCCGCGATGCGGTTTCGCAAGACCTCTCGCCCCTGTGGCGCGGCGAAGAATACCGGCATGCCCGCATTCGGCTGGCCTACATGTCCCCCGACTTCCGGGCCCATCCGGTGGGACACCAGCTTGTCGAACTGCTGGAACGTCACGACCGTACGCGCTTTGAAGTCATTGCCATCGCGGCCGGGCCGCCGGAAGACAGCGATATCCGCCGCCGGATCGAGGCCGCCTGCGACCAGTTCCATCAGGTGGATGAGGATATGGGCTGCACCGCCGAACTGATGCGACGGCTGGAAGTCGATGTCGCCATCGAGCTGGGCGGTTTCACCGAAGGCTCTCTGCTGACGGCTCTCGCCCATCGCCCCGCGCCGGTGCAGGTCAGCTGGCTGGGCTATCCCGGCACCAGCGGCGCGGACTTCATCGACGCCATTATCGCCGACGCTATCACCTTGCCCCTGTCACAGCAGGATTTCTATTCGGAGCGGATCATTCATCTGCCCGGCACCTTCTTTCCCATGGATACCACGCGCGTGATCGGCGTGCGCCCAAGCCGCGAGGAAGCAGGGTTGCCAGCCGATGGCTTCGTCTTCTGCTGCTTCAACCATAATTTCAAGATTACCCCGGAGGTATTCGATATCTGGATGCGGCTGCTGCTGCAGGTTCCCGGCAGCGTGTTGTGGCTGCGCGAGGGCGCGGGCGAGACGTTGCGCCGCGAAGCCGCCTTGCGCGGCGTCGCGCCGGAGCGACTGGTGTTCGCCGGTCCCGTGCCGCTGGACGTGCATCTGGCCCGGCACGCCCTGGCCGATCTGTTCCTCGACACCCTGCCCTACAACGCGCATGCCACGGCGGCGGATGCGCTTTTGGCCGGGCTGCCGGTGCTGACGCAACTGGGCGCGACCTATCCCGGGCGGGTGGCCGCCAGCCTGGTGACGGCGGCGGGCCTGCCGGAATTGGTCACGCATTCCACAGAAGAATATGAATCTCTGGCGCTGGCTTTGGCACGCGATCCGGCACGAATGAAAACGCTGCGGGACAGGCTGGCGGCGAACCGCGCCACCGCGCCGCTATTCGATACCGCTCGTTTTACGCGCAATCTCGAAGCCGCTTACCTGGCGCTGCTGGAAAAAGCCTAGGGCAACTGCTTTGCCAGCATCGCATACAGCGGGCTGGCGGGATCAAGTTTCGACAGCAAGGCTTCGCAGGATGTGCGGACGTCTGCCCCCCAATCGGCGGTCAGCGACGCGGCCAGTTGCGCCTGGCTTTTCAGGATCACGCCGTCATCCAGGATCTTGAGCCCATTGTCCTTCAGGGTCGCCCCCGTGGTGGTGATGTCCACGATCACTTCCGCCGTGCCGGCCGCAGGCGCCCCTTCGGTGGCGCCGGCGCTGGGCACGATGCGGTAGTCCGAAATTCTGGCCTGGGCGAAAAAGCTGCGGGTCAACTGGGCGTATTTGGTCGCCACCCGCAGACGGCGGCGGTGCGTCGCCGCATAGGCGGCGCAGACATCGTCCAGGTCGGCCATGGTGGAAACATCGATCCAGTAGCCCGACACCGCCACCACGACATCGGCAAAACCGAAGCCCAGCGGCTTGATCAGGTGCATGCGGCCGGTGAGTTCCGGCGCTTCCTCGCGCAGCAGGTCCTCGCCGGTGATGCCCAGATGAATGTCGCCCGCCAGCAGCGACGAGGCGATTTCGCCCGCCGACAGCAGCATCACTTCGACGTCGGGAAAACCGGCAAAGCTGGCGCGATAGCCGCGTGCCCCCACTGTCTGCTCCATCGTTACGCCCGCAGACGCAAACCAGGCGTTGCAATTGTCCTTCAGCCGGCCCTTGGACGGGATTGCGAGAGTCAGCATCACGCCCCTCCCGCGAAAGTCTTGGCCGCCAGCACCCGCTCGGTGCGCAAGGCCACGCCGATGGCGCTGACGGTCTTTTTGGCGCCCAGCATTTCCATCATCGAGTCGTAACGGCCGCCGCCCGCGATCTGGACGGGACCTTCCTTGTCCCGCGCCCACAGTTCAAAGACGAAGCCGGTGTAATATTCCATGTTGCGGCCGAAATGGGCGGTGAACTGCACCCGCGCCGGATCGACGCCCAGCGTCTTCAGCGTGGCGAGCCGCGCATCCATCGCCGCCAGCTGGGGGTCGAGATTGATGCCGGCGGTCTTCAGCAGTTCGCGAATGCGAGCCAGCGAGTCATCGGCCGGACCGGAAATATCCAGCAGCTTGGCAATGGCATCGGCCACCGCCGGGTCCAGATGCAGGGCGGCGGCTTCGGCGGCGCGGTCCATGGCGCGGGCGATGATCTCCTCGCGCGAACGCCCCGCCATCGGCGCGTCGGCGCGGGCGTCCAGCAGTGCTTCGATCTCGGCACGGGTTCCCGGCAGTTTGGCCTTGCCGTCGCCATGGCCCAGCCAATAGAGCAAGGTTTCGACATAGCCGGCGCGCCAGAAATGGCGCTTGAGGCGCGCACGCCATTGCGTGGGCAACGCCAGCGCGTCGACCAACGCGCCGAACAGCGCCAGATCGCCGATGCGCAGCGAGAAATCGTTCAGCCCCGCGGCCCGCAAGGCTTCGATCGTCAGGGTGAGAATTTCGGTTTCGCCCACGGCCTTGTCTTCCAGTCCCAGCAATTCCACGCCGGCCTGGAAGAACTGGGTCGGCCTGTGCGGCTCGCCCGGCTGGTGACGGAAGACCAGCCCGTTGTACGCGATACGGGCGGGGAATTTGCGCCCCTCCTGCACCGCCTGGCGGCAGATGGGAATGGTGAGGTCGGGGCGCAGGCACAGTTCGCGGCCCGACGGGTCCATCAGGGTGAAAGTGCGGCGGCGGATTTCCTCGCCCGAACGGTCGAGGAAAATTTCCGCCGGCTGCAGCACCGACGGCTCTTCGCGGGCATAGCCCTTTTCGCCGAACAGCTTGAGCAAGGTCACGGCCTGGCTGTTCAGCGCGTCTATCGCGGGGCTGTCGTAATAGGGAAAGGCGGCCATCAGGCCCGGCCTTTCAGCATCGCCTTTACTTCTGTCACCAGATCGCTGCGCTTGACGCTTTTCTGCGCTTCGCGGTTGCCCACCCATTCGGCGCGGCTTTCCACCGACTTGGCCAGCTCCGCGCCCAGCGCCAGATCCTTCAGGGTGACTTCGCCCCGGGCGCGTTCGTCGCCGCCTTCGATCACCGCGATGGCGGCGCCGCGCTTGTCGGCATACTTGAACTGGTCGCCCATCTTGCCGTTGCCGACATAGGCTTCGGCGCGCAGGCCGTCCGCGCGCAACTCCTGCACCATGGCAAAGCTGGCGGCGGCATCATTCTTGTCGAACACCGTCACCACGATCAGCGGCGCCCTGGCGGCCACGGTCAGGCCGCGCGACGTCAGCGCCGTCATCAGGCGCGAGACGCCGATGGAAACGCCGGTTGCCGGAACCTGCTGGCCGGTAAAGCGCGCCACCAGATCGTCATAGCGCCCGCCGCCGGCCACCGAGCCGAACACGACCTCATCGCCGTCTTCATTCTTGACCGGGAAGGTCAGCTGCGCCTCGAACACCGCACCGGTGTAATAATCCAGCCCGCGCACCACGCCGGTGTCGAACAGCACCCGGTCGGGACCATAGCCGCAGGCTGAGAGCAGTTTGACGATCTGCTCGAGTTCGTTCAGGCCCGCAGCCCCGATGGCGCTGCTGCCCACCAGCGTGCCGATCTGCTGCAGGTGGGCCTCTTCGTCTTCCGCGTCGGGTGCGACAAAAGCCAATATGCGATGGGCCTGGTCGGGATTAAGCCCCGCGCCCTTGGTGAAATCGCCGGATTCATCCTTGCGGCCCGCACCCAGCAAGGCCGATACGCCTTCGACGCCCAGCCGGTCCAGCTTGTCGATGGCCCTGAGCACGATGCCGCGCCGGGCGCGGTCGTCCAGCGCGATGCCACTAGCTTCCAGCACACCGTCCAGCAGCTTGCGGTTGTTGAGCTTGACGATGTAGTCGCCGCGGCTCAGGCCCAGTGCCTCCATCGTGTCCGACAGCATCATCAGCAGTTCGGCATCGGCCGGCGCGCTGGCGCTGCCCACCGTGTCGGCATCGAACTGGGTGAATTCGCGGTAGCGCCCAGGACCCGGCTTTTCGTTGCGCCACACGCTGCCGGTCTGGTAGCGGCGGAACGGCTTGGTCAGGGTCTGAAAATTGGCGGCGACATGACGGGCGAGCGGCGCGGTCAGGTCATAGCGCAGGCTCATCCACTGCTCGTCATCGTCCTTGAGCGAGAACACGCCTTCATTGGGACGGTCCACATCCGGCAGGAACTTGCCCAGCGCGTCGGTATATTCGAAGGCGGGCGTTTCCAGCGGCTCGAAGCCATAGCTTTCATAAACGGCGCGGATGGTGGCCAGCATCTTCTGCTCGGCCATGATCTCGCCCGCGCCGCGATCGCGGAAACCCCGCGGCAGCCTGGCCTTTGGTTTGGATTGCTTGGGCGAAGTCATGGAATCTGCTGCAAATCTGAAAGTGCGCGGGTTGTACCGGCCCCCCGTCATGGCGGCAAGGAACCGGGTTTCTCCTGTCATAAAACATGATAAATCAATGGGTTACAAGCGCGGCGGCGTGGCCCTTGCCAGCAGCCATGTTGCGGTGCGAATAAAAACCAACCAACAAGGACGCCTCTATTGGCCCAGAGCAAAGTCTATCCCGATGCCGCTTCCGCGCTTAAGGGCGTCACATTCGACGGCATGACGGTGATGTCGGGCGGCTTCGGCCTGTCGGGCAACCCCGAAAACCTGATTACGGCGCTGAAGGAAGACGGCACCAAAAACATCACCCTGATCGCCAACAATTGCGGCGCCGACGGGCTGGGCCTGTGGGTGCTGCTGAACAACGGCCAGATCAAGAAAATGATCTCGTCCTATGTCGGCGAGAACAAATTGTTCGAGGAACTCTATCTCACCGGCAAGCTGGAACTGGAACTGACGCCGCAGGGCACCCTGGCCGAACGCATCCGCGCCGGCGGCGCGGGCATTCCCGCCTTCTACACCCGCACCGGTGTCGGCACGGTGGTGGCGGACGGCAAGCCCACCGAGGAATTCGACGGCCTAACTTACGTGCGCGAGCGCTGGCTGAAAGCGGACCTGGCGATGGTGAAGGCCTGGAAGGGCGATACCGAAGGCAATCTGATCTACCGCAAGACGGCGCGTAATTTTAATCCGATGATGGCGACAGCGGGCAAGATCACGATCGCGGAAGTGGAAGAGCTGGTGGAGCCGGGCCAACTCGATCCCGACAAGATCCAAACGCCGGGGATTTTCGTGCAGCGGATATTGCAGGGCCGCGACTACAAGAAGCACATCGAGCGGGTCACCACCCGTCCCCGCCCGGAGAACGTGTAATGGCCTGGACCCGCGAAGAAATCGCCGCCCGCGCCGCCCGCGAATTGCAGGATGGCTTCTACGTCAATCTCGGCATCGGCATTCCCACCCTGGTGGCCAATTACATTCCCGACGGCATGAAGGTCACGCTGCAAAGTGAGAATGGCATGCTGGGCATGGGCCCCTTCCCCTATGCCGGCGACGAAGACCCCGACCTGATCAATGCCGGCAAGCAGACCATCACCGAATTGCCGATCACCAGCTATTTCTCCTCTTCCGACAGTTTCGGCATGATCCGCGGAGGTCATATCGACCTGTCGGTCCTGGGTGCGATGGAAGTGTCGGAAGACGGCGACATCGCCAACTGGATGATCCCCGGCAAGATGGTCAAGGGCATGGGCGGCGCCATGGACCTGGTGGCAGGCGTCAAGAAGATCGTTGTGGTGATGGAACACACCAACAAGGCGCACGAATCCAAGATCCTGAAAAAATGCGACCTGCCGCTGACCGGCACGCAATGCGTGGACATGATCATCAGCGACCTGTGCGTCTTCACCCTGGAGCGCGGCAAGCGTGGCCTGACCTTGGTCGAGCTGGCACCGGGCGTGACGCTGGACGAGGTCAAGGCCAAGACTCAGGCAGCGTTCGTTTCCGCCCTGTAACACTACCCGGTTTGCCCCTAAGCTGACCGCAACAAGAAGATGCGGGGGAATCCATGCGGCTGCTGGCGACGGCGCTTATCCTGACGGCGACAGGCGCGTGGGCCGCGACGGTGCCACCGCGTGAAGGGCCGGCGGAAAACGGTTCGCCCGCCTGGTTCCTGCAGCCCTCTTCCGCCGATCCCGCCGGGCACACCAGCGTTGACGATCAGGGCCGCATCACCGTGCATCCCCATGTGGCGGGTGATGAGACCTTCAACGGCTTTCGCTGCACCAAATCCACCGTCTGCCAGAACCGCTATGGGCCCAACCGGCTGACACTGGACCGGGTGCAGTGGAAGCAGACCATGGGTTACACGTTTGAATATCCCATCCACCTACCGCCCGGCGATGGCAGCCCGCCGGCGGTGGGAATCGATTCCAAAGGTTCTATCTGGGTCTATCAGCGCAAGGCGCCGGGCAATCCGCAGCTCTTCAAGTTCAGCCCCGATCACAAGTTGATCCTGACCGTGCCGGAAAGTGTGATCGGCCACCAGGACAAGCCGCACGGCATGGCGGTGGATGCTGACGACAATGTCTGGCTATGCGACATCAACGGCGCGACCGTGATGAAGGTCAGTCCCGACGGCAAGCTGCTGCAGACCTTTGGCCAGAAACATCATCGCGGCGACTGGGACGAAGCCAAGGGCCAGCGTTTGTTGTGGCAGCCCATCGCCATCGCTTTCGGCGCCAATGGCGACATCTATATCGGCCAGGGCCATGGCAACGAGAGCCCCAACGATGTGGAATCCGACGATCCCACCAATATCATGGGCGCGGCGCGGGTGCTGCAGCTGGACAGGAACGGCAACTTCATCCGCCAGTGGTTCGGCCATGAAGCCGGCCAAGGCAAGTTCGACCAGATTCACGGATTGGCGGTGGACCCCAAGACCGGCGATGTCTGGATCGGCGACCGCGAGCAGTATCGCATCCAGGTCTATAGCGGTGACGGCAAATTCCTGAAGACCATCCTGACGCGCAATCTGAGCAGCACCCTGGCCTTCGACGATGACGGCTTCCCCTGGATGGCGACGGGACAGGATGGCCAGGTGCTGAAGCTGGACCGCAGCGGCAAGGTGATCGGCGCCATCGGCAACGGCATGGGCATCGGCCATGGCCAGTTCATCGAGTCGGCCTATTTCGACTTTGATCGCAACGGCAACATCTATGTCGGCGACACCAGCACCGGCCGCGTCACCAGACTGGTCAAGCCGAAGAAGTAATTACTTCAGCACCCCGCCGACGGTGGACGATCCGGTGCCGCTGCATCCGGCCGCGCCATAGCGCAGGAATTTCTGGATGCGCTTACCATTGTCCACTTCGGCGGTGTAGATGTTGCCCTTGGTGTCAAGGCTGACCTGATGCAGCCAGTGGAATTCGCCCGCCATGCGTCCGGCGCGGCCCAGCCGTCCCAGCTCCTGCAGGTTGCTGCGATTGAGCAGATAGATGGTCATGTTGGTGTTGTCGCCGACATAGAGGCAGCTCTGCGCCTTGTCGGTGGAGAAGTTCATCGACACCGCGGTGCCGGGCAGCACTGTGTCGGTCTTCTCGCTGACCAGCGTTTCGCTGACATAACCGCACTTGCCGGCGATGCCGGTGGGGTTGTTGCAGGGTTTGCCCAGTTCGGGGCTGTTGCGGTCGAACACCTGGACGCGATTGTTGCCGCGATCGCAGACATAGATCTTGCCGTCGCTGGCCACCTTTACGCAATGCACCGGGTTGCGGAAGAAGGCCGGCTTCCTGTTGCCCTTGAGATAGTCGCTCATCCAGCGTCCGCCCGCGGCAGCGGCTTCGTCATTGACCGGATTGGAGCCGTAGGCGCCGAAATGCCCGATATACTTGCCGGTATCGGCATCCACGATCAGAATGCGGCGGTTGCCATAGCCGTCCGCGACATAGAGGCGGTTGGTGGTGGGATCCACCACCATGTCGGCGGGCAGGAACATCAAGGGCGTGCCATTGAATCCGCCATTGATGTCGTTGCTGGCGGGGCCGGTGGGCGTGCCGCCGATGCGCAGCTTGAAATTGCCGTCGCGGTCGAACTTGAGAACAAAACCGTCGCCGCCCTGCTTGTGGGTGGTCCAGGCGGAATTGGGGCTTACCGGCGTGCGGCCGTTGCCGGCGATATAGACGTTGTCGTTATGATCGACATAGATGCCATGCTCGCTGTTGGGCCAGATGCAGCCGTCGGCGGCTTTGCAGCGTTTCTCCAGAAAGCCAGGATCGGCGGGGCCGCCCCAGGCGCGCAGCATCTTGCCGCTGGCGTCGAATTCCATCACCGACGGGGCGGCGTTGCAGCAATCGCCGATGGCGCCGTTGGGACGATCAAAGCCCAGCCCGTTCTTGCCGTCCTTGAGGTCGGCGGTATCCAGGGCCGCCTCGTCATTGGTCATGGTGCGCGGACGGTTGGAAATCCAGACATGGTCGTGGCGGTCGACATAAAGGCCAGCCACCTGTCCCAGCTGCCAGTTGTTCGGCAGCCTTTGCGGCCAGGAGGGATCGGCGACAAAGCCGGGCGCGGCGCCGGTGGGGGATTTGTTGTAGACGCCGGTCTGCTTCACCAGGCGGTCCATCACGCCCTGGCGGACGGCATCGCTGCCCTGTGCCAGCGCAGCGCCGGAAGCCAGCGTCACGGCCAGCATCAATAGAATCTTGCGCATTCCCCACTCCTGCGTATTTTTCTCCTTCATAGCCGAACGGGGCGGAAGGGGCCAGCGCCGCCATTGGCGAAACCTCTATTGACGGGACGGGGTGCCCCTGCATGCTGTGGCTAAAAAAAGGGGAGACGACCATGCCGCTTCCAACCAGACACTCCGCCCTGACGGGCGCCACGCTTGCCGTCCTGGCATGGGCTACTTTGGCCGCGTACGCCCAGGGGCAGAGCGGCACAACAGCGGGCCGGTTCACGGTCGAGAATCCGACGCTGGAGAACCTGGGCTTTGAATGGGCGATCACAGGCGACACCAATCGCAATGCCTCGGTCGCGGTCGAGTTTCGCCGCACGGGCGAGACCGCCTGGCGCAAGGCGTTGCCGCTGGTGCGTGTCGGCGGCGAGCGCATCTTTCGCGACGTTGAGCACCTCAGCTACATCGTCCCGGATGGCTTCGCAGGCAGTATCCTGGGCCTTGCGCCCGGCACGGAATATGAGGCCCGCTTCACGCTGACCGATCCTGACGGCGTCTCGGGTCAAGCCACACAGATCGTGCGTGCCAAGACGCGCATCGAACCGCAGCCTTACGCGGGCGGGCGCACGCTTCACGTCTATCCGCTCGGCTACAAGGGCGAGAAGAAGCAGCCGGCCTTCGACAGCCTGCTGCAGGCTTATTACGGCGCCGGCCTGGGCGACTGGAGCGTGGTGTGGGAGCGCCGCGCCCAGCCTGGCGACACCATCCTGATGCATGCCGGCCTCTACCGCAACGAACGCCTCAATTACGTCGACCCGATGGTGACGCCCTTTGACGGGACAATGTGGCTGACCCTCAAAGGCACGGCGGAAAAGCCCATCACCATCAAGGCGGCCGGTGACGGCGACGTGGTCATCGACGGCGCGGGAAATTCCAAACTGTTCGACGTGCAGGCATCGACCCATCACATCTTCGAGGGCATCACCTTCCGCGACACGGACGTCGCGATCTTCGCGGGCATGAAGGAAGTGGGAGGCGCCGTCGGACTGACCGTCAAGAACTGCCGCTTCGAGAATATCGGTTTCGGAGTCTGGACCGAGTATGCGGGGTCTAGCGACTTTTACATCGCCGACAATGTCTTTCTCGGCCGCCCCCAGGCGCGCAACATGCTGGTCGGCTGGAACCGCCAGTTCCGGCAGCCGGACGAGCCGGGCGGCGCGGCCGGCGTCTACGGCTCCCACGAGATGCGCAGCTACTACGCCATCAAGGTCTATGGCCCGGGCCATGTGATCGCCCACAATGCGATCGCCTATTTCCACGACGGGATCGGCATCTCCACCTACGGCACGCCCCCAACCGATCCGCTCCAACGCGCCTCGTCAATTGATATCTACGGCAACGACATTCACATGTCCGGCGATGACTTTGTGGAGACCGACGGCGGCGTCCATAACATCCGCGTCTACAAGAACCGGGGCGTGAACGCCGCCCATAGCGGCTACAGCGCACAACCGGTCTTCGGCGGACCGGTCTATTTTATCCGCAATATCTCCTACAACGTTGCGAACGCCTTCAAGATAAACGCCAATCCCGCCGGCCTTTTCATGTGGCACAACACATTGATCGGGGAGCAGTCCGGGGGCGCGGCCTCCAACATGCATTATCGCAACAACCTCTTCATCGGCCGGGGCGCGGCCCAGGGGGTGATGCGATGGATGAACGTAACGGGCGCCTACAGTTCGGACTATAACGGCTACCGGCCCAATCCGGGCGCGACGGAGCAATATCGCTGGCAGGCGCCGGGCGGCACGACGAACTTCGCAACGCTTGCCGCGCTGCGCGCCGCAACCGGCCAGGAGCGGCACGGCGTTGAGCTCGACCTCGACACTTTCGAGAAAATGACGCTTCCCGACCCGGCGAAACGCCACCAGGTCCATCATGCGATGGACCTGAGCTTCAGGCTTAAGCAAGGTGGAAAGGCCGTGGACGCCGGAGATCGCATTCCGACCGTCAATGACGGATTTGCGGGCGCTGCCCCGGATATGGGTGCGCTCGAATTGGGCCAGCCGGAACCGCACTACGGACCACGCTGGCTCGATACCCAGCCTTTCTACCGCTAGGACAGGAGGAAAGGGGTCAGGCGTCCTTGCGACCGCTCAGGGCTTTTTCCTGATCTTCCTTGGTGCGCTGCGCCAGGGGAATGACATTGCCCTGCCCGTCCTGCTCCAGGCCGGGCGGCGCGTCACTGTGCGGCGCCATCTTAGCCTTGGGCGACATGGGCGCGGGATTTTCCGCTTCCTGGTCGGGATTCTTGGTGCTGCTCACGATGAATGCCTCGCGGTGGTGGCGCCCAGCAGCGAACCCTGGTGCCGCCTGAGCAGGAAAATGCCGGCTTCCAGCGCCAGGGCGGCCAGAAAGGGCGACATGGCGACCACCACGCCGTCTTCTTCCTCCTCGACCTTCCACAGCGTGCCGATCACGCACAGGCCCAGTCCGATCATCAACAATTTGCGCATCGCCAAACTCCGCCGTTGCAACACCCAAAGTGCGAGCCATGGCCAAAGTTCCCGCAGGCGAAATCAGATCGCCATCAAGCCCATTTCGACCAGCTGTCGGCTGCCCTGCAGCCGCACCGAATTGCTGTCGCGCAGGGTCAGCGCCGGATTGCGCGCCAGCAGTTCGGCATAGAGCTTGTACTCAAGACCACCGGCGAAATGTTCGCCCCGCGCCGCCTCGGTCATGGCCCGGCCATGGAAGTCGTCCAGAAACTTGAAGTGCAGAAGCGCGCCGGTCATCTGCGCCAGCCGGATCGGCGTCAGCGCATGGGTGCACAGCAAAAAACGCATTCCGGCCCGCCAGCGCACAAGCGGCACCTTGCTTAAGGTAGGCGTCACCGAACCGGAAAAGCCGAACACCCGTTCGCGCACCCCGCCATAGAGCTGGACATGCGGAAAAGCGGCGGCCTGAACCGTGCGATAGGGCGCCGGATCGAACCAGGGACAGGCCGCGAGCAGCGAATCGCCGGCGCGGTAGCCGATATCGCGCAGCGGCCCATCGGCATACATGTCCAGCAGCATGCAGAAGAGCCCTTGCGCGTCCAGATGATCGAGATGGGCGCAGACCCTGGGCAGCGCGACGCTTTCAAATCCGGGATAGGCCAGCAGCTCATCGGCATCCACCGTCAGGGTCCAGTGCCCGTTGCCATGCACATCCAGCAGGCCGTTGATCCAGTCCATGCCGAAGCCGCTGCTGGCGAAACTGCCTGAGGTGGAAAACAGATGGACGTCGGGCTGGGCCAGCAGGAACTCGACCGTGCCGTCGCTTGAGCCATTGTCCACCACAAAGAAGCGCGAGACGCCCAGGGCACGGTGATGGCGAAGATTGTCCGGCAGCCGCAGGGCTTCGTTGCGCACCACCAGGAAGGCGCGGATTTCAGCGCTGCCTTGCGGAACCGGCCGATGGTCGAGGCGCTGAAGAGAGGGGTGCGGGCTCATCAGGAGGGCTAGGCTGGAAAAGCAGTTATCGGGAAAATGGTACAGTTGGGTGGGCTTGAACCACCGACCTCCGGATCCACAATCCGGCGCTCTAACCAACTGAGCTACAACTGCACACGCGGCCTTGCGGCCAACTCTCGAGCCCTTGTCCGGCGGTCTTCAGCCATGGCCCAGACCGGCGCTTCTATGGTTCGGCCATAGCAAAAGCAAGGCTTTAGGTCGGCCGGGCATGGCCAAATTAACCGTTCATTAACTATCTGGGGCGACCTTGGAGCCGATATTCGAGGGGCTTGCCATGCGCGCGTCTAAGACACTGATCGCGGGGCTTTTTCTGCTCTCCGGAGCCCCGGCCTGGGCCCAGCCCGGATTGATCGATGCCGACCCCGCCTACCAGCGTGCCTATCAGCCCATGCCGGAAGGCCCGCCGCCGGAAGAAGGCGGTGGTCCCAGCTGGAATTCGGGTTTGAACGGCTATGTCGGATTGCGCGGCAGCCTGGCACTGAACAACAACAAGGTCACCACCTATGAGCCGGGCGCGCCGCCCGCCGCCATTCGCGCCTCTTTCGCCACCGGCGGCGGCGGCTCGGTCTATATCGGCACGCGCCTGCCGCTGAACTTGCGCCTGGAGCTGGAAGGCCTGTACCGCTGGCAGCCCCTGTCGCGCGTCAACCTGGCCGGCGTCGAGGTTCCGGGCTTCGGCAGCACCAGGGTCGCCGCGCCCATGGTGAACCTGCTGTGGGACATACCGATGCCCGTAGATGCCCTGCTGCAGCCTTTTGTCGGCATGGGCGTGGGCGCCGCCTATACCGAAACCAACGTCTTTGGCGGCGGCAACACCTATATGAAAAGCAACCGCTGGGACCTGGCCTACAGCTTCATGGGCGGGGTGGCGCTGCCCCTCAACGATTCCTCCCGCCTCACCGCCATGTACCGCTGGATGCAGGTGCGCAATGCCGGCCACAAATGCGCCAGCAGCGGAGCCACCCAGAACGTCTGCCTCAACAACAATGTCAATTCGCTGGCCGTCGATGTCGGCCTCGAAATGGACCTGTAATTCTCTGATCCCGTCAGGTTAATCTGGCGCCGCGGCTTTTCCCGCGCGACCGGAAGAGAGTTATGCGGCGTTCCCTGCTTCTCGTCATTGCCGTCCTGCTGATCGCGGGAATCGCCGCGCTGTACTGGTTTTCGCGCCCGCTTCCCGTGCTGACGGTGACGACCTGGGCCGGGCCTTACGGCCGCGCCCAGGCTTCCGCCCAGATGCGGCCCTATGGCGCGGAGCGGTCGGTGGATGTACGCCTTGCCCAATGGGACGGCAAAATCGCGGAACTGGAAAAGGCCGTGGCTTCCGCCAAGTTCAAGGGTGACGTGATCGATTTCGAGCTGCCCCGTGCGGTGGAGGCCTGCGAAAAAGGCCTGCTGGAGAAGATTGACGCCGGATCGCTGCCGGACGGCGCGGACGGGGTGCCCGCGAGCGCCGACTTCGTGCCGGGCGCCATTGGACCATGCTGGATCGGCAGCATGGTCTATTCCCAGGTGATGATCTTCTCGCCCAGGCTGAAGCGCCGGCCCGCCACCCTGTCGGATTTCTTCGACCGCCAGAAATTTCCCGGCCGCCGCGCGCTGAGCCGCGCCTCGCCCAAATACAATCTCGAATTGGCGTTGCTGGCCGATGGCGTCGCACCCGGCGGCGTCTACAAGGCGCTGGAAACGCCCGAAGGGCTCGACCGCGCCTTCAACAAGCTGCGGGCGCTCAACCCCATCTGGGCTCACGACAGCATCGGCGCCCTGCGCTGGCTGGCCAATGGTCAGGCGGTGATGGCCACGGCGCTGAACGGCGATGTCTATGATTCCAGCCGCAAGGACTTCACGCCCGGCATCATCTGGGATCACCAGCTTTACGAATTCGATGTCTTCGCCATTCCGTTCGGAAATCCCAACAAGAAGCGGGCGCTGGATTTCATCGCCTTCGCCACCGGCAGCGGCCCCCTCGCCGGGGTGGCGAGCTGGGTGCCGTATGGGCCGGCGCGGCGCTCGGCCCTGGCGCTGGTGAAAAACAATCCGGACCTGGGAACCCCAATGCGTCCCTGGCTGCCCACAGCGCCGGAAAATTTCCGCCACGCCTTTGCGGTGGACGATGCCTGGTGGCGGGCGCATGAAGCCGGCCTCACCTCCCGCTGGCGGGAGCTTGTCAGCCGATGATGGGATATGCTCTTCGGCGCCTGGCAGGCGCCATACCCACCATGTTCGTGATCATCACGCTGGCCTTCTTCATGATGCGCGCCGCGCCGGGCGGGCCTTTTGATTCCGAGCGCCGGCTGCCGCCGGAGATCGAGCAAAACCTCAAGGCCGCCTACGATCTCGACAAGCCGCTGGTCCGGCAATACGCGATCTATCTGGGCAAGGCGGCGCGGGGCGACTTCGGTCCCTCCTTCAAGAACAAGGATTTCACCGTGGCGCAACTGATCGCCACCGGCCTGCCGGTCAGCGCACGGCTGGGCCTGTGGGCGATGGCGCTGGCGCTGCTGATCGGCACCACGCTCGGGATACTGGCGGCGTTGCGCCAGAATCGCTGGCAGGACTATTCGGTGATGAGCGTGGCGATGCTGGGCATCACCATCCCCACCTTCGTCACCGCGCCGCTGCTGACCCTGGCTTTCGGCATTTACGGCATCACGCTGTTTGGCCAGGAATTCTCGTTGCCGGTGGGCGGCTGGAACAATGGCGCCTGGCGCAACATGGTGCTGCCGGTGACGGTTCTGGCCCTGCCGCAGATCGCCATCATCTCGCGGCTGATGCGCGGCGCCATGGTGGAGGTGCTGCGCGCCAACTATATCCGCACCGCCCGCGCCAAGGGCCTGCCCGCCACCCAGATCGTGCTGTCTCATGCCCTGCGCGCCGCCGCCCTGCCGCTGGTGAGTTACATGGGCCCGGCGCTGGCCGCGGTGCTGACCGGATCCTTGGTGGTGGAGCAGATTTTCGGCCTGCCCGGCATCGGACGCTACTTCGTGCAGGGCGCGCTCAACCGCGACTACACCTTGGTGATGGGCGTGGTGATCTGTTACGCATGCCTGATCATCGCACTGAATTTCCTGGCCGACATGATCTACGGGATTCTCGATCCCCGGGTGCGGCTGAAATGAGCGTGCCGGACATCGACATCGCCATGCCCGAACCCCGCGGCCGCAGCCTGTGGGTGGATGCGCGCCGCCGCCTGCTGCGCAACCGCGCCGCGATGGCCGGCATCATCATCCTGGCGGCCATTGTGCTGCTGGCGCTGCTGGCGCCGCTGCTGTCGCCTTTTGCCTATGACGAAGTGAATTACGACCTGATCAGCTGCGCGCCGGGCTGGTGGCCGGCGGAAGCGGCCTGCAGCGCGCCGGGCCACATCTTCGGCACCGACGCCATTGGCCGCGACATCTTTGTGCGGGTGCTCTACGGGGCGCGGGTCAGCCTGGCGGTCGGACTGGTGGCCACGGTGGTATCGCTGGTGATCGGCGTGTTGTACGGCGCCACCGCCGGCTATCTGGGCGGGCACATCGACGGCTTGATGATGCGCGTGGTGGATGTGCTTTATTCCCTGCCCTTCATCTTCTTCGTCATCATCCTGATGGTGGTGTTCGACCGCAATTTCATCCTGCTGTTTGTCGCCATCGGCGCGGTGGAATGGCTGACCATGGCGCGGATCGTGCGCGGCCAGACCCTGTCCATCAAGCTGAAGGAATTCATCGAAGCCGCGAAGGCGGCCGGCGTCGGGCCGCTGGGCATCATCACCCGGCACGTCATTCCCAATGTGGTGGGGCCGGTGATGGTCTATGTCACCCTGACGGTGCCCACCGTGATCCTGACCGAAAGCTTTCTGTCGTTCCTCGGCCTGGGCATCCAGGAGCCTTTGACCAGCTGGGGCGTGCTGATCTCGGACGGCGCCGACCAGATGGAGACCGCGCCCTGGATGCTGCTGTTTCCGGCCCTGTTCATGGCGGTGACGCTGTTCTGTTTCAATTTCGTGGGCGACGGATTGCGCGACGCCATGGACCCCAAAGACCGATGAGCGCGCTGCTGGAAATCGCCAATCTGAACGTGCATTTCGCCACCCCCGACGGCGATGTGCACGCGGTGAAGAATGCCAGCCTCACCATCCAGGAAAGCGAATGCCTGGGGGTGGTGGGCGAAAGCGGGTCGGGCAAGAGCCAGCTGTTTCTCGCCGCCTTCGGCCTTCTGGCCGGCAATGGCCGCGCGACGGGCAGCGTCCAATATCGCGGCGCCGAAATCCTGGACGCGCCCACCGCCCGGCTCAACACCTTGCGCGGCAGCGCCGTCACCATGATCTTCCAGGACCCCCTGACCTCGCTGACGCCGCATATGCGGATTGGCCGGCAGATCATGGAAGGCCTGATGCGCCACCGGCATGTGCCGCGCGAGGCGGCGTACAGCCGCGCCCGGGAGATGCTGGACTATGTCCGCATTCCCGAAAGCGCGCGCCGGATGCGGCAGTATCCCCATGACCTGTCCGGCGGCATGCGCCAGCGGGTGATGATCGCCATGGCCACGATCACCGGGCCCGACCTGATCATCGCGGACGAGCCGACCACGGCGCTCGATGTGACGGTGCAGGCGCAGATTCTGGAAATCCTGCGGGCCCTGAAAAACGACCGCAAGACGGCCATCGCGCTGGTCAGCCACGATATGGGCGTGATCGCGGGACTGGCCGACCGGGTGCAGGTGATGCGCCATGGCGAAATCGTGGAAAGCGGCGCGGTGGATGACGTCTTCTATGCGCCGCGCCACGACTATACCCGCATGCTTCTGGACTCGATCCCGAAGGCCGGCGAAACGCCAGCCCCCGTGACGGCCGTGGGCGCACCGCTGCTGACGGTGGACGATCTCCAGGTCAGCTTTCCCGTCAAGGATGTTGGTTCTTTTGGGGGCCTGTTCGGCAAGACCCGCAGCTTGCGCGCGGTGGACGGCATCAGCTTCACCCTGCATCAGGGTGAAACTCTGGGCGTGGTGGGGGAATCGGGCTGCGGCAAGTCCACCTTGGCGCGCGCCGTGCTGCAACTTCTTCCCAAGAGCGGCGGCCGGGTGGTGTGGCTGGGCCGCGATCTGGACGCCGCAACCCAGAATGACATCCGCAAACTGCGCGAGGATTTCCAGATCGTGTTCCAGGACCCGCTGGCCAGCCTGGACCCGCGCATGCCGGTTGGTGTTTCCATCGCCGAACCGCTCAAGGCGCTGGAGCCGCATCTGGCCGGCGATACCGTGCGCCAGCGGGTTCGCGCCATGATGCAGCGGGTGGGGCTGGATGCGGCCTGGATCAACCGCTATCCCCATGAACTGTCCGGCGGCCAGAACCAGCGTGTCGGGCTGGCGCGCGCCATGATCGTCGGGCCGAAGATGCTGGTGTGCGACGAGGCCGTGAGCGCGCT
>CANKIV010000023.1 GCA_947482125.1 Alphaproteobacteria bacterium | reverse complement strand
GTCTCGATCATGTGCACCGGGATACGGATGGTGCGCGCCTGATCGGCGATGGAGCGGGTGATGGCCTGGCGAATCCACCAGGTCGCATAGGTCGAGAACTTGTAGCCGCGGCGGTATTCGAACTTGTCGACCGCCTTCATCAGGCCAATGTTGCCTTCCTGGATCAGGTCCAGGAACTGCAGGCCGCGATTGGTGTACTTCTTGGCGATGGAGATGACGAGGCGCAGGTTGGCCTCGATCATTTCCTTCTTGGCGACGCCGGATTCGCGCTCGCCCTTCTGCACCGTCTGGACGTTGCGGCGGAATTCCGACACCGACTGGCGGGTTTCCGAGGCCATCGCCTGGATGTCGTCGCGCAGGCTCTTGATCTTGTCGCGCTCGTCGGTGACGAAATCGTGCCAGCCCAGGCCCGACAGGCGGCCGACGCGGCGGGCCCAGTTGGGGTCCAGCTCGTTGCCGAAATACTGCTTGAGGAATTCGCCGCGCTCCACGCCGTGGCTTTCGGCCAGGCGCAGCAGCTTGCCTTCCAGGCCCACCAGGCGGCGATTGATGCCGTACATCTGGTCGACCAGGGCTTCGATGCGGTTGTTGTTGAGCTTGAGCGACTTGACCAGGTCCATGGTCTCGTTGCGCAGCTTCTTGAAGCGGCGTTCCTGACCGGTGGACAGCTCGTCGCTGGCCAGCGCGGCTTCCACCGACGCGTCCTGCAGCTTGCCCAGCTTCTTGTAGAGATTGGCGATGGCGTCCAGTGAGGCCAGCACCTGCGGCTTCAGGGCGGCTTCCATCGCCGACAGCGGCAGGTTGCCTTCATCGTCGAAATCGTCGCCGTCATCGGCGGGCGGCGCTTCGCCGCCTTCGGTGGTTTCGCCTTCGGCTTTCGGCTCGGCCGGCTTGGGCGCGGGCGGCGGAGGCGGCGGCACGGGCTTCTTGAATTCGGGGGCCGGCGCGGCGCCATTGGCGGGCGGATTGAGCGGCTGGCCGTCGGGACCGACCGGCGGGGGCACATTGGCGGGCTGGCCATCGGGACCGGCGCCATACATGGCTTCCAGGTCGATGATGTCGCGCAGCAGGACCTTGCCCTCATTGAGTTCGTCGCGCCACACGGTGAGCGCTTCGAATGTCAGCGGGCTTTCGCACAAGGCGCCGATCATCAGCTCGCGGCCGGCCTCGATGCGCTTGGCGATGGCGATTTCGCCTTCGCGGCTGAGCAGCTCGACGCTGCCCATCTCGCGCAGATACATGCGCACCGGATCGTCGGTGCGGTCATACTGCTCGCCCGCCTTGGCGGTGGTGGCCAGGGCCTTGCTGCCTTCGGCGGCGACGGGAAGCTGGCCTTCCTCGCCTTCCTCGGCCTCTTCGCTTTCGATGACGTTGATGCCCATCTCGTTGAGCATCGCCATCGTGTCTTCGATCTGCTCGGACGAGGTCTTGTCCGACGGCAGCACCTTGTTCAGTTCGTCATAGGTGACATAGCCGCGGGTTTTCGCTTTGGCGATCATCTTGCGGACGCCGACATCCGACATGTCCAGCAGCGGCGAATCCGCGTCACCCGGGGTTTCGCTGTCGCCCGGCTTCTTGGGCGCGATCTTGTTGCTGGACTTGGGCGCCGTCACCATGGCGGCCTGGGCCGCCTTGGGATCGACCTTGCCCTTGGCCTTCAGCAGCTTGGCCTCTTCCTTGGCCTTGGCGGCGAGTTGCGCCTTGGTCAGCTTCTCGGCCTTCTCGGGCTTCTTGGGCGCGAGCTTGGCGGCAATCTTGGATTTGGGATCGGGCTTGGCGGGTTTGGCCGGCTTGACGGCGGCCTTCACGGGCTTGGCGGATTTCTTCGCGGGCGAGGCCTTGGAGGCGGCGGCTTTCGCGGCCGGCTTCTTCAGAGGCTTTGCCGGTTTCTTGGAGGAGGCTTTCGTCACGCTTGAACTATCCTAAATGTTGCCCCGCCCATCGTTCGGCCGGTCTGAAAGCGCCTTGCGACGCTCCAGCAGGCGCCGCGCATCGGTCGGTTGTCCCGCCAGCTCGCGCAAATCCGAGACGGCGCGCTGGAAACTGGCATGGGGATCGTCGACCGGATGGCCCGCAAAACGCGCGAGCAGTTCGGCCATTCCCTTACGCGTGAAATGGGTTTGAACCCCAGCTTTTTCAAGGCTGGAGCCGGAGGCGGCGAGGTTTAGAAGTTCGTGGCGCAGCCTGTCAAGCGAAGGGTCCTGAAGGTCCAGAACCGCCAGGGATTCAGCTTCCGCGAGCGCGATTTCCGGGGATTCAACCAGAAGTCGGCCAAGTTCCATCTCCTTGGCGGCCCGGACCCCCGCCTGGCCGCCCCGGACCAGGGCGCTGGTCTGGACGCTGGAGGATACCGCTTCCGGGGAACCCGGCAGGGGGCGGGGCGGCTTGAAGTCGCCCCGGAACTTGGCCCCGGGACGCTGGACGGGGCGGGACGGGCCCCGGGAGGGCGCGGGCGCGCGCCTTTTGAAATTCTCGAACACCAGCTGGTCGAAGCCGCGGCGGTAGTAATCGGCGACCTTGGAGTCGGTGATCCTGTCCACGATCTCTTTCAGACTGTGCTCCAGCCCGGCGCGGCGCTCCGGGGTGGAGAGGTCCTTGCCTTCGGTTTCGGTGCGCCACAAAAGCTGGGACAGCGGCAGCGCGGTCTCCAGCTGGACCGACATGGCGCCAGCGCCGTTGTGGGCAATGAAACTGTCGGGGTCTTCGCCGTCCGGCAGGAACGCGAAACGCAGGCTGTAACCGGCCTTCAGGTGCGGCAAGGCGAGATGGGCGGCGCGGTAGGCGGCTTTCAGGCCGGCGGCGTCGCCGTCAAAGGCCAGAATGGGTTCGGGCGCGGTGCGCCACAAAAGATGCAGCTGGTCTTCGGTGAGCGCCGTGCCCAGCGGCGCCACGGCATGTGCGAACCCGGCGCGCACCAGCGCGATCACATCCATATAGCCTTCGGCGACGATGATGGTGCCGGCCTTGATGGCGGCGGCGCGGGCGCCGGCGAAATTGTAAAGCTGCGAACCCTTGGAAAACAGCGAGGTTTCGCCGCTGTTGATGTATTTGGGCTTGGCGTCGGCTTCCAGCGCGCGCGCGCCGAACGCCACGATGCGGCTGCGGCCGTCGCCGATGGGAAACATCACCCGGTTGTAGAAGAAGTCGCGCATGGGCCGGCCGTCTTCGGCGGGACGCGCCAGGCCGGCGGCGATGATGTCGTCCTGGGTGACGTTCTGCGCCGTCAGGTGTGCGATCAGCGCATTGTTTCCGGAGGGCGAATAGCCCAGGCGGAACTGCTTCGCCGCCGCGCCGTCCAGCCCGCGGCCCTTGAGATACTCGCGCGCCTCGCGCCCGCCCGGCTCGAACAATTGCGCTTCATAGAATTTCGCCGCCAGTTCGACGATGTCATAGAGCGACTTCTTCTTCTGCTCGCGCTCTTCGTCCTCGGGCGACCATTTGGGAAGTTCCACGCCCACTTCCGCCGCCAGTTTTTCAACGGCCTCGGGAAAGGACAGGCCTTCGGTTTCGATCAGCCATTTGAAGGCGTCGCCGCCCTTGCCGCAGCCGAAGCATTTGTAGAGCCGGCGTTCATTCTCGACCTTGAAGCTGGGCGATTTCTCGGCATGGAAAGGGCAGCAGCCCCACATCACCCGGCCCTTGCGCACCAGCTTGACGCGCCGGCCCACCAGCGCGACCAGATCGGTCCGCCGCCGGATTTCTTCCAGCAGTCCTTCGCCATAGCGCATGGGGCCAGTCTAGGCGCAAAGCGGCAGCAAATGGGGGCCGCAGCCCCGTAATTCCTGTGAATCAGCCCTGCCGGAACCTGAAAATCGCCGGTTTCAGAGCGTTTTCATGAAATGGAAGCTGACAATGGGCATGCCCATCCGGAAATAGAATTTGTGCGCGCCGGTCCGGTGGGTGCCCGAATCCAGCCGCAGCACGGCGCAGCCTTCTTCCCGCGCTTTCTGCTCGATCCAGCCCAGCATTTTTTCGCCATGGCCTTTTGAACGCCGGTCCTCAGCCGTCACCAGGTCATCCACATAGAGCGTCTTGCCGGTGGCCATGCAGTCCAGGATGCGAAAGCCCGAGACCGCGACCACTTCGCCGCCCTCTTCCAGATAGGCCAGCCGCCATTTCTCTTCGGCCTGCTGGCGTTTGGCGCGCGTCAGGAATTCGTCCGCGCCGATGGCGGGGCGCAACTGCCGCATCACCCCGGCGCAGCGGCGAATCTCGGCATCACTGGTGGCAAGCCGGACGTCGCTCATTTCCCCGACAAGGCGTCCTTGGTGGCGGCGCTGGCCTTCGAAAAGTCCATCTGGCCGGCGAAGCGTTCTTTCAGCACCGCCATCACCTTGCCCATGTCCTTGACCGATGCGGCGCCCACTTCGGCGATGGTCCTGGTCACGGCGTCCTTCAGCGCGGCATCATCCATCTGGGCCGGCATGAAGGAGCGGATGACCTCGATCTCGCCGCGCTCATTGGCGGCCAGTTCGGGGCGGTTGCCGCTGTCGAAGGCGGTGGCGGATTCCTCGCGCTGCTTGATCATCTTGGCCAGCAAGGTGAGGATTTCGTCGTCGCCGATCAGTTCCTTGCTGGTTTCGCTGCGGGCGGCGATGTCGCGGTCCTTCAGGGCGGCCAGCATCAGGCGCACCGTGGCCAGGCGCTTGGCGTCCTTGGCCTTCATCGCTTCTTTCATGGCGTCGTTGAGCTGGGCGCGCAGGGACATGGGATTCTCTTTCAAACTTGGGCTGCGGAACCTAACTGGAATCGGTGGATAATTCCAACCTGTTGAATTTGCACGATTAGTTTGAGTTGACGCGAAGGGGGCGCTTCCCTATTTTCGCGCAAATTCGAGGCCCCCCCATGACCGACGCACCCAAAGCCCACGCCGCCCCCGCGGCGGATGCATTTTCGCGCGGCGGCCTCATGTTGGCGGACGGCACCTTCTTCGAAGGCACCGGATTCGGCGCGGTGGGCAGCGCCATCGGCGAGGTCTGCTTCAACACCGCCATGACCGGCTATCAGGAGATCCTGTCCGATCCCTCCTATGCCGGCCAGATCGTCGCCTTCACCTTTCCCCATATCGGCATCGTCGGCACCAACGACGAAGACATTGAAACCGTGACGCCGGCGGTGCGCGGCCTGATCGTGCGCGCCGACGCCAGCCACCCGTCCAACTACCGCAACCTGCTGGCGCTGGATGGCTGGCTGAAGAAGCACAACATCCCGGCGGTGGCGGGCATCGACACCCGCGCCCTCACCAGCCTGATCCGCGAAAAGGGCATGCCCCATGGCGTGGTGGTCAATCTGGGCGATCAACCGCTGGACCGCGAGGCGCTGATAAAACAGGCCAAGTCCTTTGCCGGCCTGGAAGGGCTTGATCTCGCCAAAGATGTCTCCTCCACCCAGACCTACAAGTGGGACGAGATGCCCTGGGCGTGGGGCGAAGGTTACGCCAAGGAAGCCAAGCCCAGCTTCCGCGTCACCGTGATCGACTATGGCGTCAAGCGGAACATCCTGCGCCTGCTGGCCGGGATGGGCGCGGACATCACCGTGGTGCCGGCCAATTCCACCGCCGACGAAGTTCTCAAGCACAAGCCGCATGGCGTGCTGCTGTCCAACGGCCCCGGCGATCCGGCGGCGACCGGCGCCTATTCCATTCCCACCATCCAGGGCGTGATCAACTCGGGGGTGCCGGTGTTCGGCATTTGCCTCGGCCATCAGATGCTGGGGCTGGCGCTGGGCGCCAGGACCAAGAAGATGACGCAGGGCCATCATGGCGCCAACCATCCGGTCAAGGATTTGACCACCGGCAAGGTCGAGATCGTGTCGATGAATCACGGCTTCACGGTGGACCGCGATACCTTGCCCAAGGGCGTGACCGAGACGCATGTCTCGCTGTTCGACGACACCAATTGCGGCATCAAGGTCGACGGCAAGGATATCTTCAGCGTCCAGTATCATCCCGAAGCGTCACCGGGACCGATGGACAGCCATTATCTGTTCGAGCGTTTCGCCGAAGCGGCGAAAAAGCGCGCTTAATCCTAACTGTCATTCCCGGCCGAGCGTTGCGGGAGCAACGCGAGGGAAGGGGATGACAAGCTTGCGTTAGCGAACCAGTTCCACCACGTCGAGCAACGATTCCTGAACGGCGGGAATTTCCAGCCGCAGGTGATTGTTGCCGATGCCGGTAAGAAGACCGATCTGGTCATCCGGCGTCACCGGCGCGCCAATCGAAGGCGTGCGGCCCGAATAGGCGTTGATGCGCTCGCCACGCACCGCCGATTGCCCCAGATACACCCAGGCGCCTTTTTCCGGATAGAGGAAGCCGCCCATGCGCTGGCTTCCGTCCAGTTTCTCGAACACCAGCCCGCCATTGTAGGGACGGATGCGGCAGCTGAACCACTGGTCGTAGACCATGTAGGAGCTCATGCCGCCCAGCTTGATCTGGCGGCAGCGCCAGTTGCCGATCATGGCCTGTGCCGGAATGGCACGCCCCTCGGCCTGCATCACGCGCGGGATGGAGCGCCAGTCGCCGCGGCCTTCGCCGTTCTGGGCATCGGCCAGCGCGCGGGCGCGGGTCTGGGGCAATTGCACCAGCCGGTCGATATCGGGATCGGAAGCCTGGCTCTGCCAATTGGCAAGCACAGGTGTGGCGGCGGCCAGCGTCAGCGCTGTCGCCAAAATTACGTCATGAATCCGCACGCCCATCGGGATGCTCCTGGCCATTTTCGGGCGGAGTCCATCCGTTCAGATCCGCGGTCGGCGGCATGCCGATCACGTTGAAGCCGGAGTCGACGAAATGAATTTCGCCGGTGACACCACCTGCCAGGTCACTAAGCAAGTACAATGCCGCGCCGCCGACATGGTTAAGTTCCACGGTTCTCTTGAGCGGGGCGTGCGCCTTGTTCCATTTGAACACGGTGCGGGCGTCGCCCACCGCCGCGCCCGCCAGGGTGCGCATCGGACCGGCCGAGATGGCGTTGACGCGGATATTGTCGCGGCCCAGATCGGCGGCCAGGTAGCGCACGCTGGCTTCCAGCGCGGCTTTTGCAATTCCCATGACATTGTAGTTGGGCATGACGCGCTGGGCGCCCAGATAGGTCAGGGTCACGAGGCTGCCGCCCCTGGACATTAACGATGCCGCCCGCCGGGCCACGGCGGTGAAGGAGTAGCAGGAAATATCGAGGCTTCTGGCGAAATTGGCGCGGGATGTATCGACATAGCGGCCCTTGAGTTCGTCCCGGTCCGAGAAGGCCAAAGAGTGGACCAGGAAGTCCAGCGTACCCCATTCCTTCTTGAGGGAGGCAAAGACGGCATCGAGCTGCTCGTCGCTTTCGACATCGGCGGGCAGCACGATGGACGAGCCGATCGAGGCAGCCAGCGGCTTCAGCCGCTTGGCCTGGGCGTCGCCCTGATAGGTAAAGGCGATCTCCGCGCCCTGGCTGGCCAGCATCTGGGCGATGCCCCAGGCGATGGAATGGTCGTTCGCCACCCCCATGATCAGCCCCCGCTTGCCGGCCATCAGTCCCGATTTGGCCTCAGCCATGATGTGATCCCGCGGGGTTTTCTGTTCCATTCTGGGACATCACTTCTCAAAACGCTGGAAGACCAGCGAGGCGTTGGTGCCGCCGAAGCCGAAGCTGTTCGACAAGGCGACATTGATCCGGGCGTTGTCGATGCGCTGGCGCACGATGTTGGCGCCTTCGACAGCGGGGTCCAGGGTCTGGATATTGGCGCTTTCGCAGATGAAGTTGTTCTGCATCATCAGCAGCGTGTAGATCGCTTCATGCACCCCCGCCGCGCCCTGGCTGTGGCCGGTGAGCGACTTGGTGGCGCTGATCGGGGGCGTTTTCGCGCCGAACACGGTCCGAATCGCGTTGATCTCGGGAATGTCGCCTACCGGCGTCGAGGTGGCGTGGGGATTGATGTAGTCCACCGGCGCTTTCACATTCTCCAGCGCCATCTGCATGCAGCGCACCGCGCCTTCGCCGGAAGGCGCGACCATGTCGGCGCCGTCGGCGGTGGCGCCATAGCCCACGAGTTCGGCATGGATCTTCGCGCCCCGCGCCTTGGCGTGCTCCAGTTCTTCCAGAACCAGAATGCCGCCGCCGCCCGAAATCACAAAACCGTCGCGGTTGAGGTCATAGGCGCGTGACGCGCTTTCGGGCGAGGCGTTGTACTTGGAAGACATGGCGCCCATCGCGTCGAACAGTTCGCTGAGCGTCCAGTCGAGTTCCTCGCCGCCACCCGCAAACATTACGTCCTGTTTGCCCCACTGGATCAGCTCAAATGCATTGCCGATGCAATTGGCCGAGGTCGAGCAGGCCGAAGAGATGGAATAGTTGTAGCCCTTGGTCTTGAACCAGGTGGACAGGTTGGCGCTGACGGTGGAGGACATCGCCTTGGGCACGGCGAAAGGCCCCACCCGCTTGGGCGAATTGTTCTGGCGGGTGATGTCGGCGGCCTGCACGATGGCCTTGGTGCTGGGACCACCCGATCCAGCGATCAATCCGGTGCGCGGATTGGAAACCAGATCCTCGGTTAGCCCGGCATCGGCAATCGCCTGGTTCATCGCCACCCAGCAATAACCCGCGCCGTCGCCCTGGAAACGCCGGGCGCGGCGGTCAACCACCTCGTCGAGATTGATCTTCAGGCTTCCATGCACCTGGGAGCGGAAACCCAGGCGGATATAATCTTCCGCCGCGACGATGCCCGAGCGGGCATGGCGCAACGAGTCGGTGACTTCTTCGGCATTGTTGCCGATGGAAGACACGATGCCGAGGCCGGTGACGACCACTCTTCTCATGGGAATCCTCTGCTCAGGCGTCAGGCCGAAGCTGGCGCCGGCGCCAGGGCAGCCGTATCGGTGAACAGACCGACCCTGAGGCCCTTGGCTTCATAGATGACTTTGCCGTCCACCTGCATGATGCCGTCGGCGATGCCCAGCACCAGCTTGCGCATGATCACGCGCTTGAGATTGATGATGTAGGTGATCTTCTTGGCGGTGGGCAGCACCATGCCGGTGAACTTCACCTCGTCCACGCCCAGCGCGCGGCCGCGGCCCTGGCCGCCCATCCAGCCCAGGAAAAAGCCGACCAGCTGCCACAGGGCATCCAGGCCCAGGCAGCCCGGCATCACCGGATCGCCTTCGAAATGGCATTTGAAGAACCAGAGGTCGGGGTTGATGTCGAATTCGGCGATGATCTCACCCTTGCCGGCATCGCCGCCATCGGCCGTGATCGAGGTGATGCGGTCGAACATCAGCATGGGAGGCAGGGGCAGCTGGGCGTTGCCGGGACCAAACAGGTCGCCATGGGCGCAGGCCAGAAGGCCCTGAAGGTCAAAACTGGATTTCCGCAACGGCTGGTCCACTTTTCCTGTCCCTTGAAAACTCAGGCATTTCCCTTGGGGTTCCCTACCCCAAAAGGGGCAAATGGGCTACCGCGAAACGACCCTTGTTGCTTAGAAGCGTTCTAACATATATCTTTGAAGTAGTTTAGCAGGGTTGCCCACAACCGGACAGGTTGGGGGCGCAAAAGGAAACGCCCCATGGGCAAGACTTTGCGTGACACCGGAAAGGGTGCGGCCGCCACGGCGACCGCCAAGCTGCGCCATGCCGGACTTCGCCCCACCCGCCAGCGGGTGGAGCTTGCCAGCCTGCTGTTCAAGACCTGCGACCGCCATGTGACTGCGGAAAGCCTGCATGACGAAGTGGCCGGAGCGGGTGTTAAAGTGTCGCTCGCCACCGTCTACAACACCCTGCACCAGTTCACCGAGGCCGGGCTGCTGCGTCAGGTGATCGTGGATGCCTCCCGCAGCTATTTCGACACCAATACCGGCGACCACCAGCATTTCTTCCTGGAAAGCGAAGGCATGCTGATCGACATTCCCGGGGAGACCATCGCGGTGGCAGGTGTTCCCGCACCGCCGCCGGGCCTTTCGGTGGACCGCGTCGATGTCGTGGTGCGCGTGAAACGCGCCTAGGAGCGTCCCGGCGCCCCGAGCAGCCGGGGGACGTCCGGCGCGATCATAATAAGACCGCTTCCTGCGAATCATTCTCACAGTTTAGAATCGTTCTAATCCGTTGACAGCCTTGCGGGCGAGGAACAATCTTCGCGCCGCAAGTTTCATGGAGAAGGCGCATGCCCGCACTGAAAGACACCAAGACCTGGGAAAATCTCAAAGAGGCCTTCGCGGGCGAAAGCCAGGCGAATCGCCGCTATCTCTATTTCGCGCAGAAGGCTGACGTCGAAGGCCACAACGATGTCGCCGCCGTGTTCCGCTCCACCGCGGAAGGCGAAACCGGCCACGCCCATGGCCATCTCGAATATCTGGAAGAAGTCGGCGATCCGGCCACCGGCGAGCCGATCGGCGCCACCGACGCCAACCTCAAGGCGTCCATCGCCGGCGAGACCCACGAATATACCGACATGTATCCGGGCATGGCCAAGACCGCGCGCGGCGAAGGCTTTGACGAAATCGCCGACTGGTTCGAGACCCTGGCCAAGGCCGAGAAGAGCCATGCCGGCCGCTTCCAGAAGGCCCTCGACACGCTGGGCAAGTAGCTTGACGCATTAGACAACAACAGCCGCGCGGGAACACCTGCGCGGCTGTTTTTCTTTCAGCCATTGCGAAGGCGGATATTGCATGACCGGCGAAGGCAGTCTCGACGCCCCTACCCGCGAGATCATCAAGTGGCAGGACCCGGATTTCGCCGATCCGGTGAAGCTGGATGCGGAGATGCGCCGGGTCTTCGACATCTGCCATGGCTGCCGCCGCTGCTTCAATCTCTGCGATTCCTTTCCGCGCCTGTTCGACCTGATCGACAACAGCCCGCAGGAAGAGGTCGAACATCTGGCATCGGAAGACTTCAAGCCGGTGGTCGAGGCCTGCACGCTTTGCGACATGTGCTTCATGACCAAATGCCCCTATGTGCCGCCACATCCCTTCATGCTGGACTTCCCGCACCTGATGCTGCGCCATCGCTTTGCCAATGCCGGCAAGAACAAGAATGAATTCATCCAGAAGCAATTGGCCGAGATGGACCGCAACGGCACTCTGGCGCGCCCGATCGCGCCGCTGGTCAACTGGGCCAGCAAGACGGACAACAAGCTGACCCGCCCGGTGATGGAAGCGGTCGCCGGCATCGACGCCAAGGCGCCGCTGCCGAAATTCCACAGCCGTACATTTGTTTCCGCCGACAAACACAGTGAAGGCACGGTCAATCCGAACGCGCCCGCTTTCGGCAAGCGCAAGGCCGCGCTCTATGCCACCTGCTTCGTCAACTACAACAAGCCGGAGACGGGCATGGATGCCCGCGCCGTGCTCAACCATATCGGGGTGGAAACGAAGGTCGCCTATCCCGGCTGCTGCGGCATGCCCTTCCTGGAACAGGCCGAGCTGGCGCGCGTCGCCAGCAACGCCGCCAAGGTGTCGAAGGAACTGGTGAAGCTGATCGACGAGGGATACGACATTGTGGCGCTTACCGCCTCCTGCGGCTTGATGCTGAAATTCGAATGGGCGCTGATTGCCCCGGACGATGAGAATGTCCGGAAAGTGGCCGATCACACCTTCGACATTGACGAATATGTCGTGGACGTCGCCAGGAAGGACGGCTTGCCCGGCGGCCTGACGCCCCTGCCCGAAGGCGTCACCGTGCATCTGGCCTGCCACGCCCGCGCCCAGAACATGGGCCCCAAGGCGGCCGAGATGCTGAAGATGATTCCGGACACGCCGGTGGATGTGATCGAGCGCTGCTCGGGCCATGGCGGCACCTTCGGCGTGGTCAAGCCGACCCATGACGTCGGCGTAAAAGTGGGCCGCCCGGTGTTTCGCGCCGCCAACAGCCAGGCGCGCGGTCATATCGTGTCGGATTGCCCGCTGGCGGCGGCGCATATCGTGGCGCATACAGACACCCCGGCGCGCGAGCCGGAGCATCCCATCCAGATCATGGCCCGTGCTTACGGCCTGAAAAATGAATCGAAAGATGTCTGAGACCCAACGCACAATCACGCCGGCCGACATTCTGTCGCCGGCGGAGTATGACCAGCAACGCAAGGCGCTGAAGGCCAATCTTATCCCGATGAAGAAGCTGCGCCGGATCGAGGTCGGGCCTTTCGCCACCTTCTATTTCGAGAATTACGCCACCATGTGGCTGCAGGTGCAGGAAATGCTGCGCATCGAAAAAGGCGGCGCGGAACAGATTCCGGGCGAGCTGGCGGCCTACAATCCGCTGATCCCGCAGGGCGACGAACTGATCGCCACCCTGATGCTGGAAATCGAGGATGAAAAGCGCCGCAGCGCCACTTTGCTGACCCTGGGCGGCATCGAGGAAAGTGTGTTCCTGGAAATCGGCGGCGACGTGATCCGCGCCACCCCCACCGAATATGACGACCGCACCACGCCCGACGGCAAGACCTCATCGGTGCACTGGCTGCGCTTCAAGCTGACCACGGGCCAGATCGCGCATTTCAGGAACGGCACCGAGCGGGTGGTGCTGGGCGTCAGCCACAAGAATTACGGACACATGGCGGTGCTGGGCATCGAAACGCGCGCCGCGCTGGCGAAGGATTTCGCTTAGTTTTGGTCGCGCCGGACGGGCCCTCGCTTACGCTCGGGTCGTCGGTCGCTCCTAAAGCTTGACACGCCCCGCCACGATATCGGCGTAACGCTCCGACGTCAGGCGCTCATACTTGGCCGTAGCGGGATCGAGGAAATACAGCGGATCGGAGATCGCGGCGGGATCGAAGCCCTCGCGCACCAGGTCCACCTTGCGCTGCTTGAAGGTGCCGGTGACCACGATCTGCGGCGCCAGGCGCAGGAAGATGGGGCGCGCATACGGCGCCAGCCTCGCCTTCAACCGCGTCGGCAGATCGTCCAGCGCGAAATCGCCATTCACCACCAGCGAGGCCATGCCGGTGCGGCCATCGACGCCGGGCACCGTCACGCCATAGACATTGGCTTCCAGGATGCCGGGCACCGCCGCCAGCGCCTCGCCCACTTCCCCGGTGGAGACATTCTCGCCCTTCCAGCGGAAGGTGTCGCCGATGCGGTCGACAAAATAGAAATAGCCATGCGCGTCGCGCCGCATCAGGTCGCCGGTGCGAAACCAGGCATCGCCGTGCTTGAACACATCGCGCAGAATCTTTTTGTCGCTGTCGGCCTTGTTGCTGTAGCCCTCAAAACCCCGTCCGGCGCGTTTTGAGATGCCGCCGATGGTCTCGCCCACCTCATCGGCTTCGCATTCGATGCAAAGTCCATTGGGGCCGCGCACCGGCATTTCGCTTTCCACGTCAAACCGGATCACCCGGCTTGGCAGCAGCCATTCCAGATAGTCTGGCACCCGCCCCACCGCGCCGACCGTGCCGTCGTAATTCAGCATCGAGACATTGCCTTCGGTGGAGCCGTAGAATTCCACGACGCGCGCAATGGCGAAGCGGCTCTGGAATTCGCGCCAGATTTCGGGGCGCAGACCGTTGCCGGTGATGGCGCGTATCTTGTGGCCGCGTTCCAGGGGCGATGGCGGCGCATTGAGCAGATAGCGGCAGAGTTCGCCGATATATTCGAACATGGTGGCGCCGTATCTGTGGATGTCGGGCCAGAATTCATGCACCGAGAACTTGCGCTTCAGGATCAGCGCGCCGCCGGAGAAGAAGGCCAGCCCCACGGCGCACACTCCGCCGGTGGAATGATAGAGCGGCAGGGGATCATAGATGCGGTCGGTGTCGCTTGGCCTGAGCGCGCCGAAAAAGCCGCTCATCATGAACAGCATGCGCATATGGCTGAAATTGGCGGCCTTGGGCATGCCGGTGGTGCCGGAGGTGTATATATAGAAGGCGCGCTCTTTCAGGGTGATGCCGGCGCGATGCTGTTTGCCGGGCGACGTATCGGGGGCGGCCGCCAGCGCCGCGCTGAGATTGCCGCTGTCGCCCTCTATCCACTCCGCCGGCCGGGTTTCAAACGGCGCCTCGCGGAAATTCAGCGCCAGTTCCGCGCCCACGATGGCGTGCCGGGCGCCCGAAATGGCGATGGAATGGGCCAGGGCGGCGCCCTGCAGGTTGGTGTTGATCAGCGCCACCTGCGCCCCGACTTTGAACATTCCCAGCCAGGCGCAGATATAGTCGGGGCGGTTTTCCATCAGCAGCGCGACGCAATCGCCCCGCCCGATCCCCGCCGACAGCGCCCAATGGGCATAGCGGTTTGCCCGCGCGTCCATCTGGGCATAGGTCATGGTGTGATCGAGACAATAGATCGCGATATGGCCGGGGCGCTTTAAGGCCTGGGCTTCCACAATATCCACGATGGTGCGCGTGGCATCAGGCTTGACCAGCCGCAGCAGCCACAAGGTGCGCGCGATAGTGCCGATGTAGATGGCTTCGCGCTTTATCGCGCTTGTCAGGCCCATGCCCGTTTCTCTCCCGACTCGCAGCTTGAGCCCGGCACCCGTTCTAATCAAGATATGGGCATGGATGAGGCACTGGACCTTCGCGGCCTGAAATGTCCGCTCCCCGCGCTGCTGGCGAAGAAGAAGCTGACGCAGTTGCCGCCCGGCACCGTGCTGACGGTATGGTGCGACGATCCCATGGGGGTGGTTGACATACCGCACATGTGCCACGGCGAAGGCCACGCCGTTGAAAGCGTGGCCTCGCGCGATGGCTTCAGCGAATTCGTGCTGCGGGTTAAGCCGGTGGCCTAGGCGCCGCTTCCGGCCCGATACGGGAAATCACATCCTGCGCATTCAGCGAGCGCGGCTCCTTGGCCGCCTGTTCGGGCGTCAGCAGCACGATCTCGGCATAGGCCTCGTAGTTGGTGCGCACCACGACATCCATCATCGGGTCATAGGGAAAGCCCCAGCCGCCCCAATAGCCAAAGCCGCGGCGGTAACCCCAGAAGGGATCGGGCGGCGGGCCATAGGGCACCGTCTGCACCGAAGTGTTGGCGCGGGTGTTGCGGGTGTCGAAGATGAAATTGCTGGAGCCCGCCGCCCGTGTCACTTCTGCTGCGCGCATCAGGAGATAGGACTCCACGGTTTCACGCGGCGTGGCGGTATTGCCGGTGAAGGTGATGCGGTAGCGGTTCTGCGCCAGCGCGCGGTCGGTATAGCCGGTGGCCTGGCCTTCCAGGCGCGGCGCATAGGGAGTGGCCGTCATGCACCCGGCCAGCCCCAAAGCCAGACCCAGGCCCAAAACCAGCCCCCGCGTGCGGCGCCGGGGGAAAACATTCGCAATGGTCATTACAAGCTCCTGTCCGCGCCCCTCGCGGTTGATCCGGTTAATATAGTAACGGGTATGGCCAAATCCCAGTTCCGAGCGGCTTTGGCCACTGTTCCCGTCCGCAGGACCTTGAATTTGCGGGGTTTCCCCAAAAGCAAAGGGTCATTTTGCACTGCACCCTCTTGCTAAAGGCCTCCGGTCAGTGGAAGTTCGCCCTGTCCGGCCCACAAGGGCCGGGAAGGCTCAAATATGGGCCGCAGCCCGGCACGCAGCCGGTCCAATAATGGGTTTCTGGGGGCCTGAACGATCGCCATGTACGGTCTTTCGATATTCCTGCAATCGGCCCTTTGCCTGATTCTGATTTCGGTCTGCACCCTGTCCGTCCAGCTTGCAGGGCTGGCGTGGGTGCGGGTTTTCCGCAAAAGCCCCAAACTGCGCCGCGCCACGCTGGCCGAGGCCGAGCTGCCGCATGTGCTGGTGCAGCTTCCCGTCTGCAATGAAGGCCATCTGGCGGTGCGCGTCGCCGCCGCCGCCGCGCGCATGGACTGGCCGAAAGACCGGCTGACCATCCAGCTTCTGGATGACGGCGACAGCGAAGGCCATGAGGCGCTGGCCGCCGCCGTTCGCGCGGTGGTGCCGGACGATATCAATTTCCACATTCTGCGCCGCGGCGACCGCAAGGGCTTCAAGGCCGGCAACCTCGCCTTCGGCCTGGCCCATTCCGACGCGCCCTTCGTGGCGGTCCTGGATGCCGACTTCGTGCCGCCGCGCGATTTCCTGCATCGCACCGTTCCCGTGCTGATCGCCGACAGCGGACTTGCCTTCGTACAGTCGCGCTGGGGCCACGCCAACCGCGCCGCCAACTGGCTGACGCGGGTGCAGGGCCTGCTGCTGGATTCCCATTTCGCCGTCGAACAGGAAGCGCGCTTCCGCGCCGGCATGCCGCTGTCTTTCAACGGCAGTGCGGGCGTGTGGAACCGCACCGCCATTGAACAGGGCGGCGGCTGGACCGGCGACACGCTGACCGAAGATCTCGACCTGTCCATGCGCTGCATGATGCAGGGCTGGCGCGGCGCCATGGTGTCGGACCTGGTGGTGCCGGGTGAACTGCCGCAGACCGCCGCCGCCTGGCGGGCGCAGCAGGCGCGCTGGACCAAGGGCCATGCCCAGGTGGCGCGCAAGCTTCTGCCGCAGCTTTGGGCCAGCGCCCTGCCGCTGTGGAAGAAGGCGGCCATGACCATGCAGATGTGCCAGTTCGCTTTCTACATGCTGGCCTTCGCCAGCGCCGTCATCTCGCTGACGCTGATGTATATGGGCGTTGTCTATTATCCGGGCGTCGCGGGCCTGGGCCTTCTGGTCACCGCGCTCGGCATCTTTTCTTCCATTGGCTATCTGTATCTCGGCCAGCGCATGCTCGAGCGTCATCGCGAAGCCAAGCTGGTGCCGTCGCTGCTGCTGGCGGTGGTGTTCCCTTCCGGCCTGATCCTGGCCAACACCCGCGCCACCTTTGAAGCCTTCTTCTCCAGCCGCATGGATTTCAACCGCACCACCCGGGTGGGCGAAATCCAGAAGGGCGGCTGGCGCGGCGCCCCCGAACTGATCGTAGGCCTCTTGCTGCCCGCCTTCGCCTTTGCCGAATCCAACTGGAACGCGCTGTTCTTCTTCTTCGCGGTGTCGGGGCTGGTTTCCATCGGCGCCATGGGCGCGGCGGGATCTCCCAAGACGGCCCGCCAGCAGATCACACCGGGCGAGTAGCCCAGGGCAAGGCCGGTTTTTCGCCCGGCCGCTCACCCAGGCTCGCGGCGTTCGCCGCTCGAAACGGTCCACTGGACCGTTTCGCAGGCCTTTTGGCCTGCCACGCCTCACCCTTAACAACATCTTAAAGATTTCCCGCGCCTTCTAATCTTTCAAATCCGGCTTTTCGCCCTAACCCCTCCTTTGCGCGGGGTGCTTTAGCGTCAGGCCGGGCAAGGGATGACTCGGGCAATGCGAACCATCGCGAAACTGGCAGTTGCGGCGTTGCTGGCGCTCGGCCTGGAAGGCTGCGCCAGCACTCCGATGGAATATAGCGAGATGCCGCACAAGACCGGCCGCAGCGTTGTGCAGGGCGAAAGCCAGAAGCCGCTGCAATGCGTGCCCTACGCCCGGCAGCATTCCAAAGTCAAAATCTTCGGCGACGCCTACACCTGGTGGGACCAGGCGGAAGGCAAGTATCCGCGCGGCTCGGCGCCCGAAAAAGGCGCGGTGATGGTGCTGCATGATTACGCCGGCCCCGCGCACGGCCATGTCGCGGTGGTGCGCAATCTGGTGTCGGCGCGCGAGATTCGCATCGATCACGCCAACTGGCTGAATGACGGCTCGATCTATGTGAACAATCCGGTGATGGATGTCAGTGCCGACAATGACTGGTCGCAGGTGCGGATATTCAACATCAAGACCGGCGGCTGGGGCAGCAAGGTCTTTGCGGTGCGCGGCTTTATCGGCTCGGACAGCGATGTGGACGACCGCGAAGACGCGCCGGATACCAAGGGCGACCGGCCCGATCTGGTGGCCCGCCCGGTCGGCGGCAATCCCGGCAGCCGCGCCCTGGCCGGTGAAATAAACTAATCCCTGCAGATATTTGCGCAAAACTGCGCTATTGTGCCTCGCCCCTCTTTGAGCGGGCGAAGGGCAGGAATATGGTCCCGCCGCACATGCCATAAAAATTGGCAAACCCAGGCGCAGGGGCCGCGTTCTCCTTTCATGCAAAGCCGCATCACCCCGTGACCACCTCCTCCAACATGAGCGGCCTGTTGACATGAGCGGCCTGTCGCCCGAGCCGATCGGCACGCCCGTGCCGCCCCATGCAGGTGTGCCGGACGGTGGCGGCAAAGCGCACAAGGGAAAAACCCTCGGCCTGTCGCTCGGCGCGCTGGGCGTGGTGTTCGGCGATATCGGCACCAGCCCGCTTTACGCCTTGAAGGCCACCGTGCTGGCCACCCAAGGCGGCGTTCCCAACCACATCGCGGTGATGGGATCGCTGTCGATGATCTTCTGGGCGCTGATCCTGGTGGTGACGGTGAAATACGTCCTGATCATCATGCGCGCCGACAATGACGGCGAAGGCGGCACCCTGGCGCTGGCCGCGCTGGCGCATCGGTCCTCGGGCCTGACCCGGCGCACCAAGAACCTGATCGGCGTCGGCGCCCTTGTCGGGCTGGCGCTGTTCTTCGGCGACGGCATGCTGACCCCGGCCATCACCGTGCTGTCGGCGGTTGAAGGCCTGAATGTCGACAGCAACGCCTTCTCACATCTGGTGGTGCCGCTGGCCCTGATCATCCTGATCGGCCTGTTCGTGATCCAGAGCCGCGGCACCCACAAGCTGGGCGTATTGTTCGGCCCATTGATGCTGCTCTGGTTCGTGACCCTTGCGGGCTTCGGCCTGGTCTCGCTGCTCAAGAATCCGTCCATCCTGGCCGCAGTCAATCCCTGGTATGCGCTGATGATGTTCCTCAACGAACCCTGGGTGGCGTTCGTCAGCCT
>CANKIV010000022.1 GCA_947482125.1 Alphaproteobacteria bacterium | reverse complement strand
GTAGTGCGAATTTGAGCCACGATTTCAAAGGCGCCGTGGCGCTGGTGACGGGCTCGGGCCGCGGCCTTGGGCGCATGATCGCCGAAACGCTGCTGGCCGGCGGCGCGCAGGTTGCGTTGCACGACATCAATGAGCAGGCCCCCGCGCAGTATGGCGAAAGCGCCAGCCTGACGGCGCTGGCCGCGGAGTTCTCCAGCCGCGGCGGCAAAAGCGTGGCGGTGACCGGCGACATCACGCGGGAAGCCGACATCGCGGCGATGGTGAAGACCATCGAAAGCGCGCTGGGCCCGATTTCCATCCTGGTCAATTGCGCCGGCGGCGATATCGGTGCGGCGGGCGGCAAGCCCAATCCCAACGGCGCGCTGGACATCAGCCTGGAAGACGCCATGGCGGTGCTGAACCGCAATTTCATCGGCACCATGCTGGTGTGCCGCGCCATCGTCCCCGGCATGGCCAGGCGCGAGCGCGGGTCGGTGGTCAATTTCGGTTCGCTCAACGGCCATGTCGGCGTCTCGCCCGAAGTGGTCTATGGCTGCGCCAAGGCGGCCATCATCCATTACACGCGCTGCCTGGCGCTGGAGATGCGCGGGGCCGGCGTGCGCGTCAACGCCATCAGCCCCGGCCCCACCACCACGGCGCGCTTCCTCGCCACCCGACAGACCGATCCCGGGAAGATGGAAGGCGTATCGCTGGAGCGTTACGCCAAGCCCGCCGAGATCGCCAACGCCGTCGCCTTTCTTGCCAGCGAGCAATCCCATTTCATCAGCGGCCAGGTGCTGCGGGTGGATGGCGGCATGTCGCTCTTCGCCGCCTGATTTTTTTCACCACTAGATTTCGTCCAAGGAACAACAATGTCCAAATCCGATAGCAAGCCCAACAAACTGCGCAGCCGTGCCTGGTTCGACAATCCCGACAATCCCGACATGACGGCGCTGTATCTGGAGCGCTACCTCAATTACGGGCTGACGCGCGAAGAGCTCCAGTCGGGCAAGCCGATCATCGGCATCGCCCAGACCGGCAGCGACCTGTCGCCCTGCAACCGCCATCACATCGAACTGGCCAAGCGCGTGCGCGAAGGCATCCGCGAGGCCGGCGGCATCGTGATGGAATTCCCGGTGCATCCCATCCAGGAAACCGGCAAGCGCCCCACCGCGGCCCTGGACCGCAACTTCGCCTATCTGGGTCTGGTCGAACTGCTCTATGGCTATCCGCTGGACGGCGTGGTGCTGACCATCGGCTGCGACAAGACCACGCCCGCCTGCCTGATGGCGGCGGCGACGGTGAATATTCCCGCCATCGCCCTGTCGGTCGGTCCGATGCTGAACGGCTGGCATGAAGGCGAGCGCACGGGCTCGGGCACCATCGTGTGGAAGGCGCGCGAGATGATGGCGCGCGGCGAACTGGATTATCGCGGCTTCATGGAACTGGTGGCGTCATCGGCGCCGTCGGTGGGCTATTGCAACACCATGGGCACCGCCAGCACCATGAACTCCCTGGCCGAAGCCTTGGGCATGCAGTTGCCGGGTTCCGCCTCGATCCCCGCGCCCTACCGCGAACGCGGCCAGATGGCGTACCTGACCGGCAAGCGCATCGTCGACATGGTGCATGAAGATCTGCGCCCGTCCAAGATCATGACCAAGGAGGCGTTCCACAACGCCATCGTGGTCAACTCGGCCATCGGCGGCTCGACCAACGCACCCATCCACATCACCGCCATCGCCCGGCATATGGGCGTGGATGTGCCGCTGCAGGATTGGCAAAGCGTGGGCCACAAGGTGCCGCTGATCGTCAACCTGCAGCCGGCCGGCGAATATCTCAGCGAGGACTTCCATCATGCCGGCGGCGTCCCCGCCGTGGTCAATGTGCTGATGGAAAAGGGCCTGATCAAGGAAAAGGCCCTGACCGCCAACGGCAAGACCATCGGCGAGAACTGCAAGGGCAAGAAGGTGATGCTGGACGAAGTGATCTGGCCCTTCGACAAGCCGCTGAAGGCGGAAGCCGGCTTCATCGTGCTGTCCGGCAACCTGTTCGACAACGCCATCATGAAGACCAGCGTCATCAGCAAGGAATTCCGCGACCGCTACCTTTCCAATCCTGCGGACCCGGATGCCTTTGAAGGCAATGCCGTGGTGTTCGACGGGCCGGAGGATTATCACAAGCGCCTGGACGATCCCGCCTCCAACATCGACGAGAACTCCATGCTGTTCATGCGCGGCGTCGGCCCGATCGGCTATCCCGGCGCCGCCGAAGTGGTGAACATGCATCCGCCGGCCGCCCTCCTGAAGCGCGGCATCAACGCCCTGCCCTGCATCGGCGATGGCCGCCAGTCGGGTACTTCGGGTTCGCCCTCGATCCTCAATGCGTCGCCGGAAGCCGCCGCCGGCGGCGGGCTGGCGCTGATCAAGAGCGGCGACCGGGTGCGCATCGACCTGCGCAAGGGCACCGCCAACATGCTGATCAGCGACGAGGAACTGGCCAAGCGCCGCAAGGAACTGGACGCCAAGGGCGGCTATGCCTTTCCGGCGTCGCAGACCCCGTGGCAGGAAATCCAGCGCGGCGTGGTCGGCCAGATGGGCTCGGGCATGGTGCTGGAAAATGCCGTCAAGTATCAGAATATCGACGAGACCAAGGGCATCCCGCGCGATAATCACTAAAGCTGCGGAGACAAAGAAAAAGGGCGCCGGAAATTCCGGCGCCCTTTTTTATTTGTTCGAAGCGGCGATCACACCTTGGTGCGATAGACCTTCTGCTTCTGGCTGCCGAGCTTGTCGATACCCAGTTCCATGACGTCGCCTTCCTTCAGGAAGACCGGCGGCTTCATGCCCAGGCCGACGCCCGGCGGCGTGCCGGTCGAGATGACGTCGCCCGGCTGCAGGCTCATGAACTGGCTGACATAGGAGACAATGGTCGGCACGTCGAAGATCAGCGAGGCGGTGGAGCCGGTCTGCATGCGCTTGCCGTTCAGGTCCAGGTACAGGCCGAGATTGTTGAGATCGCCCACTTCATCGAGCGTGACGAGATACGGGCCGAAGGGACCGAAGGTGTCGCAGCCCTTGCCCTTGTCCCAGGTGCCCAGGCGCTCAAGCTGGTATTCGCGCTCCGACAGGTCGTTCACCACGCAGGCGCCCGCGACATAGTCCAGCGCCGTTTCCTTGGTCACGTAACGGGCTTCCTTGCCGATCACGATACCCAGTTCGACTTCCCAGTCGCCCTTCTTGGCGGTGGGCGGCAGGTAGACATCGTCATTGGGGCCGATGATGGCCGAGGTCGCCTTCATGAAGATGATGGGCTCTGCCGGTTCGGGCATGCCCGATTCCTTGGCATGGTCGGAATAGTTCAGGCCGATGCACAGGAACTTGCCGACCTTCGCCACCGGCTCGGCGATGCGCACGCCCTTGTCCACCAGCGGCAGGCTGTCGATCTTGGCGGCGCGGATGGCCGACAGGTCGGACAGCAGCTTGCCGTCAATGTCCTTCACCACGCCCGACAGGTCACGGATCTGTCCGTCCTTGTCCAGAATTCCGGGCTTCTCCTGGCCCTTCGGGCCATAGCGCAACAGCTTCATTGTTCTTGTCCTTGAAAGGCCTAGTTGGGCGGGAAAGTTTGGCTGAGATACTTGATGATGGAGTCAAATTCCGCATCGGTGCCCTGGGCCCCGTTGTTGGCCATCTGGTTGACCATCGCGCGCCAGCCCGGTTCGTCCAGGCGCTGGTTGGCGACAAGTTCGGGGGAATGGCACTGCGAACAGACCTTCACGGTTTCGGCGCGGCCGGTCCCGGCGGGCAGCGCCTTGAACTCGTCCTGCGCCAAGGCGGGAACGGAGATGGAAGCAAGCAGAAGAGCGATCAGAACAGGGCGCAAAGGAAACTCCTTATGTCTGGAACACATGATCGGTGGCCCCACCGGGGGCGGTGATTGCCACAAATTGGCGCCCGTCGGAACCCCCTTCGGCGCCATGGAACCGTCAGCGCGGCAAACCCGCCACTTTGTGGCCCCAATTACTGTGCCGAGGGCGGCGGAGGGACATAGTCGGCCAGCTCCCCGACAGGCTTTTTCCCCGCCCAGGCGATGCCCCGCAACATAACCATGCGCATACGAGGGTCATCGAGATTGTCCACCATATGGCCCTGCATCCAGACGAAGGCCCGCGCCGGCACGCCGCCGGGCAAGGTGTGCTCGTAGGTCCACATTTGCGGGATGGTCTGGCCCACGCCACCGCCGCGGCGGGCCGCAGGCGTGTCGGGCATGGTGACGGTGAGGATGGGTTTCACTTCCGGCGCGAAGTTCAGCTTGTAGAAAGCCTCGTCATAAATCTCCATCGGCATGCCGGCGATGATGGGATTGTTCTTGTCCACCACCTCGTAATTCAGGGTTGCGGTCCAGGTGTAATTGACCTCGCCATGTTTTTTTCCAGCACCCACCAGCGTGGCCATGTCGGCCGGATCGGGGCCGCACAGCGAGTCATGGAAGGTGACAAGGCCGCCGCCGCGCTTGACGTAAGACTGCAGCAGGGCGCGCTGCTCGGGCGTCATGTAGCCGGCGTCGCCGCGATAGATCACCATCACATCGGTATTGGCGAGCTGGGCCGCGCTGGGAAAGGAGAAGGCGCCGTCCACCACCGCGCCATGCTCGGTGAGAAGCTTGCTCCAGCTGTCCAGCCAGCGCGGATAGTCATGCGCGCCGGCGCCATGGCTCTTGAGGCCAGACAGCATGAAGACGCGCAATCCCCCCATCTTCTGGCCCTGCGGCTTGGGGGCGGCGTACGTGCTGTAGCGGCTGTAGTCGGCGGCGGTCTGCGCCAGCGCAAACGGCGACAGCAGCGCCAGGCCAAAGCCGGCCAGCAGGATTTTCTTGTACGGCATGATCAGTTTCCTTTTCACGAGGGACGCTTGGCCAGCGTCGAATAGCGCTCCGGTTCGGTATAGGACATGCGCATGTGGGTCAGCAGCGCCTCCTGCGGGTCGTCGTCGCTGCGCCCCACCACCGCGTCCAGGATGATGCGGTGATGCGACAGGCGCCAGCGGCGGATTTCCTGGGTGACATGCTCCAGCGTCTTGTGGGCGAACAGCGGCACCATCAGCGCGTTCAGCGCCCGCTCCAGATAGGGATTGCCCGTCGCCTTCCAGATTTCGCGGTGGAATTCCAGATCCAGGGCGGCGGCTTCCAGCAGCGTGCCGTCCCAGGCGTCCATCTTGGCGACCAGCGCTTCCAGCCGCGCGATGATCTCGGGCGTCATGCGCGCCTGGGCCAGGCGCAGCGCCTCGGTCTCCAGCACGATGCGCAGGGAGGAAATCTGCAGCACTTCCTCCGGCCCGATATTGGTGACGAACATGCCGCGCCGCTCGCGGTTCTGAACCAGCCCCTGCTCCTGGAGCTGCGACAGCGCTTCGCGCACCGGAATGCGGCTGATGTTGAGTTCGCGCGCGATCTGGCTTTCGTTCAGCCGGTCACCGGGCTTGTACTTGCCCGCCAGTATGTCGGCCGACAGCATCTTGACGACATGCGCCCGCAAGGTCGGCGGCGCATTGGGACGCGTGGCGGGCGGATGGCCTGGTTCAATATGTTCCACGTCTGGTCCCCTTATGGCAGAGCATAGGCGATGACATAATCGCCCTGCTTGTTACGCAACGCCGAATGCCCGCCGGCCGCCAGCACCACATACTGTTTGCCGCTGGCATCAAGACGGTAAGTCATGGGCATGGACTGGCCCGCAGCCGGCAGGCTGACCCGCCACAATTCCTTGCCCGTCTCGGTGGCAAAGGCGCGGAAGTAGCGGTCGGTGGTGGCGGCGATGAAGGTCAGGCCCGACGCGGTGGTGATGGCGCCGCCCTGGTTGGGCACGCCGGTATTGAACCACAAGGGCCAGGGCGCTTCGTCGCGCGAGGTGCCCAGCGGCACTTCCCAGACTTTCTTGCCGCTGGTCATGTCGATTCCGGCCAGCTTGCCCCAGGGCGGCGCGTTACAGGGCGCGCCGAAGATGGACATCATGTTGTCATAGACCTGGCTGAAGGGCGTGCCGATCAGGGGCGAATAGCCTTCGGGGCCGGCATGGGGCGACAGATGATGGGCGCCCAGGATGCTGTTGGAATTGACCACCAGGATATTGCGCCTGGGGTCATAGGTCAGCCCGCCCCAGTCCATGCCGCCGATGCTGACCGGATAGTCGACGCTGGATTCACCGTAGAAGGGCGTGAAGATGCCGTCATTCTTCAACTTTGAGAAACGGCGCTGGCAATCCCATTTGTCGATCAGCGCGAAACCGAACATGTCCTTTTCGGTCAGCCTGGTGGTGGTGATCTGATGTTCCGGCAGAAGCGGGAATGGCTGGGTCGGTGACAGGCCCTTCTGCACCCCGGCGGTGGAAACCGGAATATCCTTCACCGGGAAAATCGGCGCGCCGGTCTGGCGGTTGAGAACGAAGATGTAGCCCATCTTGGTGGCCTGGGCGAGCGCGGGAATGGATTTGCCGTCCGGCGATTTGTAATCGAACAGCAGCGGCTGGGCCGGGGTGTCGTAATCCCAGATATCCTTGCGCACGAACTGGTAGCGCCATACCGGCGCGCCGGTATCGGTGTTGAGCGCCACCACCGCGCTGCCATAGTAATCCCAGTCGCCCTTGCCCAGCACCGCGTCTATCTGCGGCGTGCCGGTGGGCAGGTAGATCAGCTTGCGTCCCACGTCCACAGACATGGGCGCCCAGACATTGGGGGTGCTGCGGGGATAGGTCTTGCCGTCACCCGGCGGCGCATTGGGCGACGCGGCGGTGAAGGCCCAGACCACCGCGCCGCTGCGCGCATCCAGGGCACGCACCACGCCGCCAGGCATGTCGACATGGTGGAAGTCGATGATCTTGGACCCGGTGATCACCTTGTCGCCCACGATGGTGGGCGCCGACGAGACGCCATACAGGCCGGGCTTTTCGATGAAGCCGAGATTGTCGTGCAGGTCCACCCGCCCGCCCTTGCCAAAATCGGCGCAGGGCTTGCCGGTGTCGGCATCCAGCGCCCACATCTTGCCGTCAATGGTGCCGGCAAAAATGCGCTGGGAGCACATGGTGCCGGCCTGCGCCTGTGCGTCTTTCCAGTAGGAAACGCCGCGGCAGACGATCACGGTGGAGCCGTCGGTGTCGGGCTTCAGATCGCGCATCCACTTTTCCTTGCCCGTGACGGGATCAAGGGCGGCGATGCGGCTGCGCGGCGAGCAAAGATAAAGCGTGTTGTTCACCAGGATGGGCGTGGCTTCAAACGCCAGCCGCTTGGTGCCGCCCGGCGGATCCAGATCGCCGGTGCGATAGGTCCAGGCGACTTTCAGGTCTTTGACATTTTCGGGCGTGATCTGGGTGTTGGCGGAATAGCGCTGGCCCGACTGGGTATGGCCCCAGACCGGCCAGCCATCCACCACGCCGCCCCTGGTGTCATGGCGCTTGCCGTCATCGCAGGCGCACAACAACAGCAGCGCAAGCACGGCAAGGCAGCGATTTCCGGTTTTCGGCATCTTGCCCTATCCTGCTTTCGCCCGGAGACTCTCTCGGTCCCCTATTCCGCCCTGTATTTTATATACAGTGATATTGGCGACTGCCCCCCGGGGCGTCTATAGGTTTGTAGCCGCGCCGTGCCGCGAGCCCATAAATATAAAGAGGGGGTCCCATGAAGCTTTTTCCAAGGAAGATTTCCCGCCGCGCCCTGATCGGCAGCGCCGCCGCTGCCTCCACCATTGTTCCCGCCTTGGCCCAAACGCGGGGACGCCCCCGCGCCCTGGCCCTGATCGGCGACCGCTATCACAATCCCGATTACATCCGCGTCAGTCTGGACAAGGTGTTCCAGGACCTGAACATCGCCATCGACTACACCATCGAATATGCCGCGTTGTCGGCGGCGCAACTGAAGCCCTATCAACTGCTTCTGATCCTGCGCGACGGCATGGTGTGGCCGGGCGGCTATCTGGGACCGGATGCCTATAACTACGAAGCCAGCCTGGAAGACCCCTTCCCCGCCCCCAAGCCGGTGACCTGGATCACCGAGGCGCAAGGCCTGGCGGTGAAGAACTTCGTCAGCAACGGCGGCGGCTTTTATGCCCTGCACAATTCCAGCCATATCTCGCTGTCGTCCAAGGATTACCGCGAAGTGATGGGCGGAGCCTATTTCGGCCATCCGCCGCTGCGGCCCTTCCAGGTGCATGCCACCGCCAACGTCCATCCCATCACTGCCGGACTGAAACCATTCGTGGTCAATGACGAGCAGCATTATGTCGATTACGACAAGGACCCGCGCACCGTGATCCTGGAATCGGAAAATCTGGACGGGCTGACTTATGAGGGGCGCGGCACCAAATCCCCCGCCGGCTGGGCCTATGATTTCGGCAAGGGCCGGGTGGTGTTCACCGCCGTGGGCCACACCAACCATGCGATGTGGAATGAACAGCATCTGAACTTGCAGAAGCGTGCCGTGCGCTGGCTGCTGAAAGATCTGTGAGCCGGCCCCGATGGAGTTGCAGCAAGTATTCGAGCAGGGCGTAGCGTCGCAGCGCGCGGGCCAGCTGGCGAGAGCCGAAACGCTTTTCCGTCAGGTGGTGCGGGCCGATCCCACCCATTTCCAGGCGCTGCACTTGCTGGGTTTTGTGCGGGCGCAACAGGGCGATTTTAGCGAAGCCGTCAACTTCCTGAACAAGGCGGTGAAACAGAAGCCGGGCGATGTCACGGCCCTGACCCATTACGCCTATGCCCTGCTGGCGATGCAGCGATTCGAGCAGGCGCTGGCGGCTTATGACCGGGTGCTGGCAATCGATCCCCGCCATTTCGAAGCGCTGTACAATCGCGGCGTTGTCCTGTCCCAGCTGCAACGCTTCGCGGAAGCACTGGCCGCGCTGGATCAGGCCCTGGCGCTGCAGCCGCGCGTGGTCACCACGCTGTACAACCGCGCCGTGGTTCTGGTGGCGCTGGAGCGGTATGCCGAAGCGCTGGACTGTTACGACCAGGTTCTGGCGGAAGATCCCGGCAATTTGCCGGCCATGGCCAACCGCGCCATGGTGGTGCTGAACCTGTGCGACTGGCCGCGCGCGGCGCAGATCTCGCCGGCAAGCGTTGCCAGCACCGGCCCGCCTTTGACCCTGATGGGGTACAGCGACGACAAGCAGTTGCAGCTGCAATGCGCCACCGCCACCGTCCGGGCGATGGTGCCCCAGCCTCACGCACCCTTGTGGCGCGGGGAGAAGTACCGCCACGACTGCATCCGGCTGGCCTATGTCTCGGCGGATTTCAACGAGCATGTGGTCGCGTCCCAGCTCACGCCGCTGATCGAGAGACACGACCGCACGAAATTCCAGGTGATCGGCATCGCCACCGGCCGGCCCGATGATAGCGCCACGCGCGCCCGGCTGGTGAAGGCGTTCGACCGTTTCCACGATTTCGGCGCCCTGAACAGCGACGAGATCGCCCAGAGGATGCGGGAGATGGAGATCGACATCGCCATCGACCTGGGCGGCCATACCGGGCTGACGCGGCTGCGGATATTCGCGCACCGGCCCGCCCCGGTGCAGGTCAGCTGGCTGGGCTATCCCGGCACCACCGGCGCCGATTTCATGGACTACCTGATCGGCGATGCGGTGGTGACACCGTTGGCGCACCAGGAATTCTTCACCGAAAAACTGGTGCATTTGCCGGACAGTTATTTTCCCACCGATGACGCACTGCAAATCGGGACGGCGCCTGCCCGCGCGGATGCGGGATTGCCGCAGACCGGCTTTGTCTTTTGCAGTTTCAACGCCAACTGGAAATTCACCGCGCCGGTGTTCGATGTCTGGATGCGGCTGCTGAAGGCGGTGCCCGGCAGCGTGTTGTGGCTGAAGCGGCCCAATGACGTGGCCCGGCAAAACCTGGAACGCGAAGCGGCGGCGCGCGGCGTGGATGCGAGCCGGCTGGTTTTCGCCGGGGACATGCCGTCGCTGGCCGACCATCTGGCCCGCCATGCACTGGCCGACCTGTTCCTGGACACGCTGCCCTACAATGCGCATGCCACCGCCGCCCATGCCCTGTGGACGGGTCTGCCGGTGCTGACCTGCCAGGGCGAAGCCTTTGCGGGGCGAGTTTCCGCGAGCCTGCTCAAGGCGGCGGAACTGCCCGAACTGGTGACCGGTTCGCTGGACGAATATGAAGCGCTGGCGCTGCGCCTGGCGCTGGAGCCGGAGTTGCTGCAATCCTTCAAGGACCGGCTGAAGGACAATCGCGGCACGGCGCCGCTGTTCGACGGGACGCGCTTCCGGCAGCACATGGAAGCGGCGTTCGCCGCGATGCTGAAATAGCAATCAGGCCCGCATTTTCATGCGGGCCTGTGCTTCAGAAAGAAGGGCTAGCGGTCGCGATACGGACGACCACAGCGGCGCTGATAGCCGTCACGGCCGCCACCATCGCGCCACACCGGATCACCCAGGTTGAGATCACAGGGATCGGTGGCAGCGCCAACGACACCGCCGGCTACCGCACCGGCGGCGGCGCCAAGCCCGGGGTTGCCGGCTGCCGCGCCAATCACTGCGCCACCGGCAGCGCCGATCAGCGCGCCACTGGCCGCACGGTCACCCGTGGTGGTGCCGCAACCGGCAACCATCAAGGCCGCCGCAAATCCCAATATCATCGTCGTGCGCATATCTGGCTCCCGTTTGTTGTGACACAAAAACGCCGGACAGCCCGGGATGGTTCCCCAGAAAGTTTTCGATGGCCACATTTTAAGCCTGCAATCAACTTATGCTCGCAGCATCGTACGCCATGCTTTGCGACATCTGGATGGGAAGAACAGGTCCGAACCCGCTACGTCATTCGCCTTGAAAGAAGAGAGGGACGATGACGCAGCAAATTCGTCCGCCGGCGATAACCTGGCTCGCTTCCTATCCGCGATCCGGCAACACCTTGCTGCGTACGATCCTCAAGCGCTGCTTCGGCCAGCCCAGCCAGTCGCTTTATACCGACCAGGAATTTCCGGAATCCGCGGTGCGCGAGCTGGTCGGCCACCAGGCGGCCGGCAGCAATCCCAAGGCTTTTGTGCGCGAGGCGCTGGACGCCGGAAGAACCCTTTATGTCAAGACGCACGAACTGCCCGGCAGCGACGCCCATCCTGTCCTGTATGTCGTGCGGGACGGACGTTCGGCACTGGTATCGCATCATCATTATCTGAAGGAGATCATGGGCCGCGATATCAGCCTGGCGGAGGTGATTGAAGGCCAGGGCGGGGAGTCCTGGTCGCGCCATGTGACGGAATGGACAGCGCGCGGCAACGCCCTGGTGGTGCGCTATGAGGACCTGGCCGCGGGCAAAGAGGCCACCCTGCAGGCTATCGCGCGCTTCATCGGGCAGCCGCTGATCCATGCATTCGACATTTCCTTCTCGCAGCTTCACGCCCTCAGCCCGGTCTTTTTCCGGGGCGGCAGCGATGCCGCTAATATCGCGGAAATGGATGCGGCGGCCCTCAGCCTGTTCGAGCGGCGGCATGGCGAAACGCTGCGCCGCCTGGGCTATGGCGCCTGAACGGCATGCCGGGACTCTTGTTATGCCGATCCCGGGGGATCAATCTCTGGCCTGATCCGAATCACCGAACGGCCCATGACGGTTGATTACGTTCCCGGCTACGCCGCGCACCCTGCGACCGAGCGAAGTCTGCTTGCGACGCTGGCCTATATCGCCTTTTTGCTGCTGATTTTCGTCGGGCTGGACGCCTTTTCGCCGCCGGCCGCGGTGTCGCGCTTCGGCGGCGTGCAGGAAGCGTCCGGCGGCGATTCTTTGCGCCAGATCTGCTTCCTGCTCACCGCAGGATGCATCGTCCTCACCGCCTGGCAGCGCTTCGGCCTGGGCCTGCTGCGCGCCTTGCCGGTCAGCATGCTGCTGCTGCTGGGCTGGTGCCTGGCCAGCGCCTTGTGGTCGCCCGATGCCGGCGTGGTGGTGCGGCGCGCCGGATTGCAGGTACTGATAGTCTTCTCGGCGCTGCTGAGCGTGGAAACCGTCGGGGCCAGGCGGGCCTTCGACATCTGGCGCGTCATCCTCGCCATCGTTCTGCTGGTGAACTTCGTTTCCATTCCGCTGATCGGGGCGGCGCGGCACGGCGGCGATGAAATCGACACCGCGCTGATCGGAAACTGGCGCGGACTGTACGGCCACAAGAATATCGCCGGTGCGGTCTGCGCCATGACCGTCATCGTGTTTCTGTTCAGCAGGACGGGCTGGCGCAACTGGATCGGGATTGGGGTCGCGCTGGCGGCGGGCGTCTTTCTGGCGATGACCCATTCCAAGTCCAGCATGGGCTTTCTTGTACTCGCTCTTCTGGCTGGGCTGTTTTACCACCTGAGCTGGCGGGACGGATTGAGCCGCGCCATCCTGATCGTCGCTACCGCCATACTGCTCCTTGCCCTGGCCGCCATGGCGGTGCTGGATGCCGAGGCCCTGACCCGCCTGCTGCAAGACCCCGACGAGTTCACCGGGCGCTCCGCGATCTGGGCGGCGGAACTGGCCTATATCCGCGACCATCCGCTGCTGGGTTCGGGTTTTGGCACCTTCACCGACACCAAGGGCCTGTCGCCGTTGCATGGCTATGTCAGCGGCAGCTGGGTGGCGGCGGTGAGCCACGGCCATAACGGCTATCTGCAGCTTCTGGTCACCATCGGCGGCATCGGCTTCGTGCTGACCATGGTGGCGGTGGTGCTACGCCCCTTCCAGCGCTTCTGGGCGCTGGATGACGACAGCAGCGCCTTCAAGCCAATGCTGTTCGCGCTGTTCGTCTTCATGGTGCTGCACAACATCATGGAGAGCGATTTCCTGGAGGGCGGCGGCGCCTGGGTCGTGCTGCTGCTGGTGATGGCGGCGCTGGACAGCATGGCGCGGCAGGCGCCGCGATCCACGGGCAGCTAAGACGTCACGGTCAGGGCGGCAGCGCGCGGCCCAGGACCGGCGCCGACTTGGCCATTGCACAGCCCGCATTGTCGTTGGCGCCCTGGGGGGCATGCGCTTGTGCGCTGAAAGTCCAGACATGCGCGGGCGGCAGGTTGCGCCATATCACCGTCTTTTCCGGTGCGATCCCGAAGGCCGAACTGATGGGCGGTCGCCAGCCGTAGGAAAGCTGGATGAATCTGCCGCTGGGGCCCTGCAGGGCCAGCGCGCGGGTGATCAGGGCGCGGCGACGGGCCAGCGGGAAGTTCAGGAGCGGCACGCCCGAGACCACCGCCGCCACTTGCGCGCCGGCGGGAAGATAGCGCTCGAAGTCGAAGGCGTCGCCCTGCACCACGGTGACGCCGGCAAAGCGCTGCTTCAGAAGTTGCGCGAAATAGGCGCTGTATTCGATGGCGATCACGCGCTCTGGCGCGATATTGCGGGCCAGCAAAGCCTCGGTCACCACCCCGGTGCCCGCGCCCAGCTCGATCACAAGGCCGGGCCGCAGCGGATCAACCTTCGCGGAAATGGCACTGGCGAGGGCGGGGCTGGAGGGGGTTGGTGCGGAAACCGCACCTGGATTGCGCCACAGCCCCCTGAGAAAATCGCCATATCCCGACATGGACAGGCAACCGCCAAAGAGCGTCCCGGTTCCACCCCGGCAGCAGAGAAAAGATCTCTGAACCTCCCTGCTCTTCGCGGTGGATGATCGGGATTGCCGTCATGCACATAAGCATTTGATGTATAATATTTTTGTGCGCCCGCGAGGCGAGCCTGGTACGGTAGCGGTATTGACGGTGGGCCGGCAGGGAGGAACACTGACAGCCATGCAGCACTACCGGCTCTATCATGTCAGCCCGACCGGGCGCATCGTTTCGGCGCAGGACCTGCAATGCCGGGACGATCTCGATGCCCTGCAGAAGGCCGAGCGCGCGCGAACATCACAATGTCGAACTGTGGCAGGACATCCGCCTGCTGGCGCGCCTGAAACAGCACGCCTTCCACTGACGCAGCTACGCGCCTAGTCTGCCGCCCAAAAAGGGGGGACATCATGAACACCAAAATCTGGATCGCCGTGGCTGCCGCTTGCGCCGTTGCCACGCCGGCGCTGACGCAGGATACGGGCGTCGATCCCGCCGAGCTGCAGCGCATCATTGCCGAGCATCCCGCCTATGCGGTGTGGCTGTCGGACCCTGCCCTCGCAAGACTGGCGCTGGCTTCACCCAGGATGCCGAACTCCAACTGGCGGGTGGCCGACATCCGCCGTCCGCAGCCACCGCATGTCGAAACCGGCAAGGCCTGCGCCGCGCCGCCGCCCGGCGATGCCGATGTGCTGTTCGACGGGCGCGACCTTTCCAAATTCACCAGTGATCACATGGATCAGTGGACCTTGAAGAACGGCGCCGTCACCGCCGGGGGCAAGGTCTACAACTTCCTGCGCACCAAGGCGTCCTATGGCGATGTGCAGATTCACCTGGAATGGAAGACGCCGCCCCAGCCGACACCCCCGGCCAATCCGCAGCGCCGCGGCAACAGCGGCGTCTTCCCGATGGGATTGTATGAACTCCAGATCCTGGATTCCCACAGCACCGACACCTATCCCGACGGCGCGGCGGGCAGCATCTACAGCCAGGCGCCACCGCTGGTGAATGCGACGCGCGCGCCGGGCGTGTGGCAATGCTATGACATCGTCTTCCGCGCACCCAAATTCGACGGCGACAAACTGGTCTCGCCCGCACGGATGACGGCGCTTCTGAACGGCGTGCTGGTGCAGGACGACACGGTGCTGATCGGCGCCACCATCCACGGCAAGGTCGGGACTTATGCGCCGCATGCGGCCGAACTGCCGCTGGCGATCCAGGATCACGGCAATATCGAGAGCCTGGTGTCATTCCGAAATATCTGGGTGCGCAGGCTTGCGCCCCGCTAAACCGGCTTGAGGTTCAGCTTGACCAGGGCGGCATTGAGATGCGCCAGCGCTTCGGGCGTGGGGCCGGGATATTCGCCGGTGCTGGGCGTGTTGCCCATATAGCCGATATCCTTCATGCCTTCGGGCAATGAATAGAAGCCGCCCAGCATCAGCGCCCGCAGCCGGACGAAGAATTCCGCAGGCCGCACGAAATCGGGTTTGACCTTGTCCTTGAAGGCGACACTGTCGAACACCTCGCGGCGCTGCGCGTCGCTGGCCTGTGCGAAATTCTTGCCGAAGCGGTGATCGCTTTCGGCATCCAGCCAGGCCAGGCCCGACACGATCAGCGGCCGGTCGGCCTGCATCACAGGATAGGGCGCGCTGATCCATTCATCGATGAAGGCATCCAGATGCAGGGTTCCGGCGGACGGCGAATGGGCATCGGCGGGCAGCATCAGGTCGGCGGCGATGCGCAAAGTCTCGCGCTGTGACGGGTTCAAGGTCAGCGGCCACGGCACCATCGGATCGACCAGATTGGGGTCCTGGCCATAGCCGGGCGCCGTCAGCGGCTCCAGCGCGACATCTTCCCAACGCCCCACTTTCGGGGATTTGGGCGCCTGCGAGTCGCAGCCCAGCAAGGCGGTTGTGGAAGACGCCGCCGCGATCCAGCCCAGCGTCACGCGCCGCGAAATGCTCATATCTCGCCCTTTTTCATGCGTTCGACCAGATGAGCGGTGCTGCGCATGGCCAGCGCCATGATGGTCAGGGTGGGGTTCTTGTGCGCGTTCGAGGTGAAGACGCTGCCGTCCACGATCACCAGGTTGCCGACATCCCAGGCCTTGCCGAACGTGTCGGTGACGGAATTGGACGCCTTGTCGCCCATGCGGGTGGTACCCAGCTCATGGATGATGACGCCGCCGTCCTCGATGGCTTCTTCCGGTGGACGGTCCGGGGTCAGCACGGTGCCGCCCAGCCGCGCGATCATCTCCCTGGCGGTCTTGATGCCATGGGCGATCTGGCGGATTTCATGCTCGGTCCACTTCCAGTGGAAGCGCAGCACGGGCATGCCGTACTTGTCCTTCACATCGGGATCGAGTTCGCAGAAGGACCCCGCATTGGGGATCATCTCGCCGCGCACGGTGTAGGAAAGCTGCGCCCCGTAATAACGCCGCGCATCTTCCTTCAGCGAGGCGCCGTAACCGTCTTCCATGCCGCCCAGGGGCAGACTGGCGCCGGGCGCGCCGAAGCGGCCGCCGATCTCGTAATGATAGCCGCGCGGGAAATCGAGCTTGCCCGCGGACTGTTCCTTGTACAGCCACCAGGGAATGTAGAGATGGGCGACATCCAGCCCGTCTTCATTGTAGCGCGGGCGGCTTTCCAGCGCCGGGATATGACCGCGCACATTGGTGCCGGTGGTGTCGAGCAGGTTCTTGCCCACCTGGCCGCTGGAATTGGCCAGCCCGCCTTGCTTTGAGTTGAGAAGAATCTTGGCGGTGTCGCAGGCGCTGGCCGCCATCACCACCACGCGCGCCCTGGCGACCTGCGCCTTGCCCGCCTTGTCGAAATACTCAACACCGGTCGCCTTGCCGTCGGCGCCGGTCAGGACGCGGGTGACGGTGGCGTTGGTGACGATGCGCAAGTTTCCCGTCGCCTTCGCCATGGGCAGCAGCGAGGTCGTGGTCTGGAAGGCGGCGCCGATGGCGCAGCCGCGCCCGCAGGGCGAGGCATTGAAGCAGGCCTGGCGCGGCACGTGCGGATCGTCGATGTCGCGCGACAGCACGGCATAGTGCGAGGGGATGCAGGGAATGCCCAGATCGTTGGCCGCGGCCTTGATCATCAGTTCGGTAATGCGGGGTTTTGGCGCGGGCAACAGCACGCCCGGGGAAGAGCCGGGATGGTTCTCAAGCCCGTTGTTGGCGCCGATCACGCCCACCAGCTTTTCGGTGCGGTCATACCAGGGCGCGACCTCGTCGTAGGACATCGGCCAGTCCATGCCGAGCCCGTCGCGGCTGTAAGGCTTGAAGTCGTATGGCCCGAAGCGCGGAGAATGCCGCCCCCAGTGATTGGTGCGCCCACCCAGCATGCGCGAACGCCACCAGCGGAATTTGGAGCCTTCCGCCACGGTGTAAGGTTCGCCCGGCACGGTCCAGCCGCCATTGGCGGTGGCATCGTAATAGCCGAAATGCTTGTCAGGGGTGGAGCCGGCGCGCAGCGGCGCTTCGTGGTTCCACTTCAGCATGGAATTTTCCGCCACAGGGTCGTAGTCGCGGCCCGCTTCCAGCACCAGGGTCTTGATCCCCGCACGGGTCAGGACATAGGCGGCCATGCCGCCGCCCGCGCCGGAGCCGACCACCACGACATCGGGCTCGAAAGCGGCGCTTGGTGCCTGCTGGAGCATGGCTTTTGTCTTCTTGTATCAACAGCGCATGGAGGTTAGTGGGGAAAGGCGGGTTGATCCAGAGCCGCGCGCCCCTTATCAGGCGCGGGCGAAAGGGCGTCTATTGGTGAATTGTCCACAGTGGGGATTTTTGCTGGCCGCGGCGCTGCTGGCAGGCATGGCGCCAGCCCGCGCCGCTGATAGCGCGTCCCCTGCCCGCCTCGACACGCTGGAGCGTCAGCTTCGCGATGTGCAGCGCCAACTGGCGGATCTGAAGGACGCCGGAAATGCGAATGCCCAAACCCTGGCCCAGATCAGGAAAGACCGTGCGAATCGCCATGACCGCCTGACCAGCCGCCTGGCGGTACTGCCCCGGACCGCCCTCGACAATGGCCGCCTGACCGTCGCGTCCGCCGACGGCGCCTTCAGCCTGTCATTGCGCAGCGTGGTGCATTTCGACGCGGTCTATTTCGCGGAAGGCAAAAATCCGCCGGGCGTGGATCTGAACAGCGGCACCAATCTCCGCCGCGCCCAGGTCACCCTGGCGGGCACGGCATGGCGCGACTGGCCCTACAATTTCACCTATGAATTCGGCGGCCTCAACACGCCGCGTAGCGGCTATATCTACCGCGCCTATCTGCAATATGACGGCCTCAAGCCGTTCGCCTTTCGCATCGGCGCCTTCGCGCCGCCCTCGGGCCTGGAAGACGCCACCGGCTCGAACAACATCGTGTTCATGGAGCGGGCCAGCGCCCCCAGTATCGCGCGCGGGCTGGCCGGGTCCGGTGGACGCGAAGGCGTCAACATCTACGCGCAAGGCCAGAGATATTTCGTCTCGCTGGCCTATACCGGCGGGCGCACCAGCGATGCCGCCGCCTTCGATGAACAGCAGGGGCTGGTCGGCCGCGCCGCCTTCCTGGCGGCTGACACGGAGCAGTTGAAATGGGTGGTGGATGCCAATGTCACCCATGTCTTCAAGATCGCGGACGTGGCACCCGGCCCCAACCCGCCGAACACATTCAGCCTCAGCAACGGGCCGGAACTGGCGACCGATGCGATCCGCACCGTCAGTACCGGCGCGGTGGATGCGCACAAGGCGACGGCATTCGGCTTTGAGAGCGCCGCGACGCTGGACCGTTTCTATGCCCAGGGCGGCTGGTTTCATTATTCCATCGCCCGGCTTGCGGCACCCGATCCCGATTTCAGCGGCTGGTATGGACTGGCCACTTTTTCTCTGACCGGCGAAACCCGCCGCTATGACGCCAGCGTCGCCGCCTTCCGCAACCTGCAACCGGCCCATCCGCTGGGCACGCCCGGCGGCATCGGCGCCTGGGAAGCGAAAGCGCGCTACAGCCGGATCAACCTCGATTACCAGCCGGGAACCGCTGCGGCGTCGGGCGGCATCAAGGGCGGGGTGCAGGATGTATGGAGCATGGGGTTGAACTGGTATCCCACCAGCGGCCTGCGCTTCATGCTGGAATACGACAATATCCATGTCGGGCATGCGGGCGTCCCGGGCGGCGATATTTCGGCCGACGCCATCGGGTTTCGCAGCCAGATCAGCTTCTGAGAAAATCGTTAAAACTCGAGGCACCAATTTAAGGCTGGCG
>CANKIV010000021.1 GCA_947482125.1 Alphaproteobacteria bacterium | reverse complement strand
GGTTATCTCCAGCCCATCGGCGGTCATGCGGTCGATTGTCATCGTCCGGGAATCGGGCAGCGTATTGCAGGTGTAGGTCTGGCCGGTCCCGCGCTGATCCCACAGAACGACCGTGAAGTGCCGCTCCCATTCGCGGAACAGCCGGGTGTAGGGAATGAAGGACGCGCCGGGGCTACCATGCAGCACCAGCAGCACAGGGTTGGTACTGCTTTCGCCCCGGATCTGGACCCATTGATCGATCCCGCCGATTTTCACGAATCTGCTTTCGTCGATCCCGCCGGGTGAATGGATTGCCAGCGACGCGGCAACTTCAGCCTGGCGATGGCTTCGCCATCCAAGCAAACCAAGCACGGACAGCAGCAAGCATACGCCAGAAAGCCCGACCAGCCTGGCTGTCGCCCTGGCGACACGCGGAGATCTTGCGAAAGAAATGAGTTTCAACATCAACTTCAATCTAGCGTTCGCACGAATGCGCGATGCTATGAATGAAGATATTAAGGTTGCAACAAGTTTCGCCGCGGGGCCCTAAAATCAGATGCCCCACGGCATGCGTGGGCGGCATCTCATTTGCTGGCGTATGAAGATTAGTGCTCGGTGCCCGGCTTGCTGCTCTATATTAACCCGTGTGGTGCTGGCGCGGCTGTGCGATGCGCTGGGGCTGCCGACGGCGGCACCGTAAACTCTAACCCTCCGCCGGGGCCTGGACGGTGACGCCCATGGCGGCGAGTTTTTCCAGCACACCGCCCTTCCTCAGCAGCGGGCCCAGATTGACCACGGCGATGGTCTTGCCGGGCTTCTTCAGGGCGCCGTCGATGGCCGACACGGTTTCGGCGACATTGCGCGCCTCGATGGCGGCGGCCCGGGTGACCGTGCCGATGGCGCAGTTCATCAGCCGGGATTCCGCGTAATGGGCCTTCATCGCCTTCACATTGCCCACCGCCCAGGCCCGCGCGGCGGGGGCGGCATGCTCGCTGGCCCATAGCGCATCATCCACCGCCTGGGACAGGCATTGGCGCTGCTGTTCGGGGGTGAGTTTCAGAAGATCGCGTGCCACATCCATGGCCTCGAAGCGGATGACGGCGCGGCGTTCGACCTTCCTGGCGCGGGCGATGTCGCCGATACGCCCGCGCGGCTCGCCGCCTTCGAAGTTGAAGGCTTTCATGAAATCCTGCTGCAGGCGCACGGCGGCGCGGATGGGAATGTCGGTGGCATAGTCATCCGGATCGCCCTTGACCGCTTCGCGGGCGGCAAGAAAGCGTTGGCGCAGGTCATCGGGCAGTTGGCTCTCCAGATTCTGGCCGCGCGGCAGGGACAGCTTGCCGCCATGCCAGAGCAGGAACCAGGCGATATCTATGAAATTGATGGCGGGGCGGGGCGGCGACAGCACTTCGCGGGCGCCGTCCATCACATCGGCCAGAACATCGCTGTTCCATGTCAGTCCCTTGGGCATGGGCCAGACCTGGCCCAGCACCCAGACTTCCGAATTGCCACGCGTGAGGTGCCACAAAGCGGGGCCGGGCTGGGCACGCACGGTCACGGTTTCGATCTCGCTCCATTCCGGCTGGAGGGCAACGTCCTGCGCCCGCGCGGGACATGCGAAAGCCAGCAACAGAAGAAGGGCGACAGAGCGGCGCATGGTCGCTTTCAAAAACGGCAGGTGGCAAGTTGGCGGGACAATAGGGCAAAATGACGATAGTTCGGAGAGTCCGCTGGGACGGGTTGCCAGGCGCCTGATTACTGCCGTCCAAACTTGACGCCGAAGAAGTCGCCCTTGTTCCATTGCGGTCGCGCATCCATGTCGGCCAGTTCCCTGGTGACCTCGTAATTCAGCTTCGCGAATTTGGCACCGGCGGAATAGTTGATCGGCTGGCTGAGGTCGTCGCTGGGCTTGTGGTAGTTGTTCTTCATGAAATGGGCGAAGGCCTTTTCGCCGCCATTGGCGTAACCGGTCATCAGGAACACCGCAGGCACGCCCTGCTCGACAAAGCGGTAATGGTCGGAGCGGGTGAAGATGCCTTCATCGGGCATGGGGTCGGGCGACAGTTTCACATTCAGCTTAGCTGCGGCGCGGGCCATGGCTGGTCCGATGCTGGAACGGTCGGCGCCGAAAGCCACCACATCGGTGAAGTCATAGGTGAGGATCGGCATGTCGAGATCGACGTCGGCGGCGATCCTGGAAACCGGCACCGGGGGATTGCGGGCGAAATATTCGGCGCCGATCAGGCCTTTTTCCTCCGCCGTGTCGACCAGGAAGATCAGCGAGCGGCGCGGGGGTTTGCCCTGGAACAGGCGGGCCACTTCCAGGGTGGTGGCGACGCCGGCGGCATTGTCCAGCGCGCCATTGTTGATGGCGTCGCCCTTCACAGGCGGGGTGATGCCGATGTGATCCAGATGCGCCGACAGCACGATATATTCGCCCTTCAACCTGGGATCGGAGCCGGGCAGCCAGCCGACGATGTTCCTGCTTTCGAGTGTCTTGACCTCGCTGTCCATGGCCGCGGTCATGGTCAGGCCCAAGTCGAAGCCCTTCACGGCGCCCTGGGCGGTTTCGGCGGCCGCCAGAATGGCGTCGGTTCTGGCGCCGAGAAATTTTTTGGCGCCCGCGACGCTGATCCCGGTCAGGAGCGGCAGATCCACGGCACTGAAAGGCTTGCCGTTCTTCATGCGCCAGCTCATGCCCCAGTTCTGGAACTGGCGGGCGCGGTTGGCGAAGGGATAGAGCTTTTCGCCGGTCAGGGTGCTGATACTGACAAAGCCGACTGCGCCGCGATCCTTGGCGGCCTTCAGCTTGGTGGAGCCGGTGCGGTAATAGGCGCGCTCTTCGGTCTGCAGGAATTTGGGGGCGCCTGCCAGGGCGACCACGATCTTGCCCTTCACATCGAGCCCTGCGTAATCATCGCGCTTGTGCTCGGGCGCCACCAACCCATAGCCGACAAAGACCAGCGGCGCGGTGATGCGGATGCGGGGATAGGCTTCGTCGCCGCCGGCGACATAGTCCTTGCCGAATTCGAAGGTTGTGGCTTTGCCGGAAGGCTCGCGCAGGGAGAACTGGCCCTTGTCCTTGGCGCGCGCTGCGACCAGCGGCACGGGCTGGAAATAACTGCTGCCAAAGGGCTTGAGGCCCAGCGCCTTCATCTGGGCGGCGACATAGTCGGCGGCCTTGTCATAGCCGGGGGAGCCGGCTTCGCGGCCCTTCAGATCATCCGAGGCGAGAAACGCCATATGTGCCTTGATGTTGGCGGCGCTGTCGCTTCCCGTCTGGGCGGCGGCGGGCAACGTGAGGAGCAGAAGGGCGATCAGCCTTTGCATGGGTCTAAGCCTGCTCGAATTTGCGCGCCGACCGCAAGCTGGCAGCGACGATACTGGCCAGCAGCGGGCCCAGCCCCAGCGCCATGATGCCCAGGGCATAGTGTCCGGTGACGTCGCGCACCCAGCCGACATAATAAGGTCCGGCGAAGCTGCCGATATTGGCGACGGCGTTGATCAGGGCCAGGCCCGCTGCGGCGGCCGAGCCGGTCAGCATGGCGGACGGCACCGCCCAGAATACGCTGACATAACAGAAGACGCCGGTGACCCCCAGGGTCAGCGCCACCATGATGGCGATGGGGTTGGTCAGGATGGCGCAACTGATCAGCGCGATAGCGGCGATGAAGGCGGGAATGGCGGCGTGCCAGTTGCGCTCCATCTTGCGGTCGGAATGAAAACCCCAGGCCACCATCACCACCGAGGCGACGGCGAAGGGAATGGCATTGACCAGCGGGGTCATGACTTTGGAAACGCCCAGCGCATTGATCATCTGGGGCAGGAACAGGATCAGGCCATAGGCGGCCGCATTGATGCCCAGGCCCGCAACGGCGCAGGCCCAGATGATGGGCGAGGTCAGCGCGCCCCTGACGCTGAATTTCTGCACGCTCTCGCGCTGCGCCAGCTCGCCGGCCAGGGTTTCGGTGAGCCATTTCTTGTCGGCGGGTTTCAGCCAACGCGCCTCGGCGGGGCTGTCCGGCAAGGTGAGCCAGAACACCAGGGCCAGCGCGATGGTCGGCAGGGCCTGCAATATAAAGAGCCACTGCCAGCCCTTCATGCCCATGGCGCCGTCCAGCAGCAGGATGGGCTGGGAGATCAGCGATCCGACCACGATGGAAAAGGGCGTGGAGAGGATCAGCAGGGTCAGCATCCGCACCCGGTATTTTCCGGGGAACCACTGCGCCATTATATAAAGCAGGCCGGGATAGAGGCCGGCCTCGCCCAGCCCCAGTATGAAGCGCAAGCCATAGAAAGTGTGGGCGTCTACCACAAAGGCGTTGAGCAGCGAGGCGCTGCCCCAGCAGGCCATGATGATGGGAAGCCAGGTGCGCCCGCCGAGCTTCGCCAGGATCAGGTTGGACGGAATCGAAAAGGCGACATAGCCGACGAAGAACAGGCCGGCGGCCAGGCCATACTGCTCGGCGGAGAGGCCCAAATCCTGGTTCATGGTCAGGGCAGCGAAGCCGACATTGACCCGGTCGATATAGGCGGTGAAGTAGCCGGCGAAGAGCAGGGGCAGGATACGCCAGGTGATGGCGCGGACGGCGGAGGTTTCGTTTGCGGATTCAGCTGTCATGCCCCAGGCCCCATTGTTTTTCCCATTGAGGCACAGGGATGAAACGGGGGCAACCGGCAGCCCGTTGTCTTGGGCACCGCCGGCGCGCATGCTTGGGACGGCCATGGGCAGGAGACCGGGATGATTTCGCGCAGATTGGTTCTGGCGGCGACGGCGGCATTGCCGTTTGCGGGTGCGGCGCGGGCCGCCGATGCGGTGACCATCCAGATCAATCCGCAGCGCCGGCTGCGCGCGCTGCCCGCCGATTTCATGGGGTTGGGGTTCGAGGCTTCTGCGGTGGCGGCGCCGGGACTGCTCTCCAGCGAGAACCGCGCTTACGTGCAACTGGTGCGCAACCTGGGGCGGGGCGTGCTGCGCATCGGCGGCAATGTCTCGGACTATACGCGTTATGAAACGGCGGGCACGCCGGCCTGGGCGCCCAAGGCCACGGTGCTGAATTATGAAAACCTGCGGCGGCTGCGCGGCTTTCTGGATGCGGTCGGCTGGAAGCTGATCTGGGGCCTGAACCTGGGCACCGGCAGCGTGGAAAATGCCGTGGCGCTGGCGCGGGCGGTGACCGAGGTGATGGGCGAGCGGCTGATCGCCTTCCAGATCGGCAACGAGCCCGACCTCTTCGTGCTGGCGGGCCATCGCACCGCGCCCTATGGCTATGACGCCTGGCTGGCGGAATATCGCCGGTACAAGGCGGCGATCCGCGCGGCGCTGCCCAGGGCGCGCTTTGCCGGGCCGGACATCAGCGATGGGGGCGTCGCGTGGGTGGAAGCCTTTGCGCGCGACGAGGGCGGCGACGCCGTGCTGCTGACGGCGCATCATTATATTGCGGGCCGCGACAATCCCGGCAGCACCCATGCGCTGCTGCTGAAGGACGAAACGCGTTTTGCGCAGAACAATCTGGCGAAATTTCAGGCCAGCGCGGTCAAGGCGGGCATCCCCTGGCGGATGAGCGAGACCGCAACCCTCTATGGCGGCGGCAAGCCGGGGGTCAGCGACAGTTTCGCCAGTGCCTTGTGGGCGCTGGATTACCTGTTCGTGCTGGCGTCACGCGGCGCGGCGGGGGCGAACCTGCAGACCGGGATCAATCATCTGGGGCGATTGAGCTATTATTCGCCCATCACCGACGATCTTGTCGGTCATTATAGTGCGGCGCCGGAATATTACGGCCTGCTGGCGTTCGCCCAGATTGCCCAGGGCGATCTGGTGGCGCTGGATCTGAACAAGGGCAGCGTCAATCTCACCGCCTATGCCGTCCGCGACGAGGGCGGCGCCATCGGCGTGGCGGTGATCAACAAGGATATGACGCGCGATGCGACAGTGACGATTTCCGGCGCGCCGCAGGGACAGGCCGAAGTCATGCGCTTGGCCGCGCCATCGGTCTCGTCCTTGAGCGGTGTCACCTTGGGCGGGGCGGGTGTCGGCAATAACGGGCGCTGGGGCGGGGTCAGCGAGCCGGTCCGCATCCGGGGCGGGCGGGCGATGCTGGCCGTGCCCGCCGCCAGCGCGGCGCTGGTGAGTTTTACCGCCTAGCCGCATGGCACGGCCATTGCGACGGACAGGGTAACAAAGAGCACAGGTGTGTCCGCCTGTCTCAAACTGGATCAATCCGGCGGTTGCCCCCTGCCGGCCCTTGCCGCGGATGGTGCGTTTTGACGCGCCATCCGCATTTTGGGAGCAGCCTATGAAAACGTCTGTGATTTTCGCCTCGGCCCTGGCCTTGCTGGGCGCCAGCCCCGCGCTTGCCGTGGAGCTGGACACCATGACCACCATGGTGATGGACTTGGACACCAGGTACATCGACGCCCCGGAAGCCGAAGGCATCACCATCGGCGACCTGTCGGGCGGCGTCGGCGCATCCGCCTCGGACGAGGGTGGCCCGATTGTCATGCAGTTCGTGCAGCAACCGGTAGCCGGCGCCAGCACCGGCACCGCTGCCGGATCGCGCTATGTCGCGCCCGTTGCCCGCCGCTAGGATTGCCTAAAAGCGATAGCCGACAAAGGTCAGCGCGGTGCCATAGGTATCGGTGATGCTGATCGGGCTTACCGCGGCGTCGCCCAGAAGATGCGTGGCGCCGGCATTTAGCCCTGCGAACCAATGGTCGGTGAAGCTGTAGACCAGGTTGGCGCCGCCGCGCAGCTGGTGCAGGCCGCCATGGGCGTCGAAGCGCGGGAAGATCGAGCGTGACGCCTGCAGCGCATTGATGCCGAAATAGGTCTGCATGTACTTGTCGTCGGCGAAACCAACCCGGATGTTGGGGATCAGCAGAAGCCTTTCGCCCAGCGGCAGGGCGGCGGAGACGCCGATGTCGGACAGGATGCCGTCATTCTGCTTGCCGGTATATTTGGTCACCGAGCCGCCCAGTTCCAGGAAGCTCCAGCGGTACGTGGCAAAGCCCCGCACGCCCAGCGAGAAGTCTATCTCGCCCAGCCCGCGCAGGCGGTCGTCGCCGCCGGCAAAGACGCCGCCGGTGCCGCTGTCTTCGCGGCCCGCATCGAAGGTGAGGCCCACGCCATAGCGCAGGTTGCCGCTGCGAAGCTGGGCGGACAGGCCGCTTTCGCCCAGGCTGATGGTGTCGCGCCAGTTGACGGTGATGAAGGGCAGCGCGGCGAAGCGGTAGCGATCACTGCCTTCAAAGGTGGGGCGCATGACGCCCGCGCCGCCCACGCGCACATCCCATTCGCGCCCTTCCGGCGGGGTGGTGCGCCGCGACAGGGCTTCCCATTCCTGGGTCTGGGAGGCGCCGCCGCCCTGGGCCCAGGCGGGGGCGAGTGCGGTGGCTGCGGCAAAAAGGGCGGCCGCGGCGGCGAAAAAGGCGGATTTTGCAGTCATTCCCGACCCTAACATGCGTTCCTACGGACATAGAACGCCGAAAGGGGATTTCGGTTACCGGACGCCCGGCCCCGCCCTTAGAAACGGTAGCCCAGCATGGTGATGACGCTGGTGTTGGTGTCGGAAATGCTGATCGGGCTTTTGGCGCTGTCGCCCACCAGCCGCGTGACATTGGCGTTCACTGCCGCGAACCAGTGACTGTCGAAGCGGTAGATCAGGTTGGCGCCGCCGCGCACATCCTGAAGGCCCGAACGGGCGGTGAAGGCGGGGAAGATCGACCGTGACGCCTGCAGCGGCGTCACCCCGAAAAAGGTCTGCATGTATTTGTCATCGGCCCAGCTGGCGCGGATGCTGGGAATGAAGACCAGCTTCCTGCCCAGCGGCACCGGCGCCGAGGCGCCGAAGGTGGCCAGCACGCCGTCATTCTGCTTGCCGAAGAACTTGGTGGCCGAGGCGCTGAAATTGACAAAAGCCAGCCGGTAGCTGGCGAAGCCGCGCGCGCCGAGGGTGAAGTCTATGTTGCCCATGCCGGCCAGGCGGTCATCGCCGCCGCCGAAGATGCCGCCGGTGTCATGATCCTTGCGGCCGCCGTCGAAGGTCAGTCCGCTGCCGAAGCGCAGGGGTCCGCTTCCTGCCTGCAGGCTGAGACCACCTTCGCCGAAGGTGATGGTGTCGCGCCAGTTGACGGTGATGACCGGCAGGGGGCGGAAGCGGGAACGGTCGCTGCCTTCAAAGGTGGGGCGGTACGAGCCGCCGACGCCCAGTGCGATGTCCCAGGTCTTGGGCGGGCCATCGCCGCGCGGCCCTCGCTGGGCCAGTGCGGGCGTGGAAAGCAGCAGCAGCGCGGCGATGGCCGCCGCGGCCCGGCATGGTCCTGCGATTGTTCTCATGGGTCAAACTAGCATGGGTGGCGGGAATAGATACGTTGCCCAGGCGCGTTTGGTTCAGGTTCCCGTTGCGCGATTATCTCCGGCGGCGGGCGGCGGCCACTTCGCGGGCAAAGTCGATATCGGCGGAATCGCTGGTGAGGATGTGGCCGCCGACGATATAAGTCGGGGTCTGGAAGGCGCGGATGCCGCGCGCCAGGTTGAAATTGGCGATGATCTCGTCGCTGACCTCGGGGGCCAGCATGTCGCGGCGGGCGCGGTTCACATCGATGCCGGCGGCGCGGGCGGTTTCAAGAATGCCGGCATCGTCCAGCACGCCTTCGCGGCGCATCAGCGCAAGATGGAAGGGGCGGTACTTGCCCTGGCGGTGCGCGGCCAGCGCCATGCGCGAGGCGGTCATCGAGGGTTTGGTGAGGATCGGATACTCCTTCATCACCAGGCGCACGCCCTTGTCGGCGCTCGCAAGCGCCATCAGCCGTGGCTCGGCCTGCTTGCAATAGGGGCAGGCGTAATCGGAAAAGACGATGATGGTGACATCACCCTTCGGGTTGCCGAGCACGGGCGAGGCGGGATTGCTGGCCAGCGCGTCGATGCGATCGGCGACGCGCTGGTCGCGCGCCTGGCTGTCCTCGGCCTGCATCTGGCGCAGATAGTCCTGGACGGCGCGGGCGGCACGCGGATCGGCGGGCAAGGGCGGGGCGGCCAAAGCGGGCGCGGCCAAACAGACCGCAAGGGCCAGCATAAGAAGGCGCGATTTTTCCAGCATGTCGGGCATCCCAACCTTGGCGACTTATTGTTAATGGGCCCATTCAGCCACAGGCGTGGGCTTGCGGCAACAATTGGCAGGCTGCTGGAAATTCCGTAATTAGGGCGTGGCGCGGGGGCGCTGGCGGGGCGGTGCGAACATATTTCGCGCGGCCCGCGACGGATACGGGCTGATGACGCGCTCCCAACAACGCTTCGCTACGGCGAGCGCCGCCATTCTCGTGCAGATCCTGCTGGTCATGCTGTTCGCCCATTCCTTCATGCCGGGCAAACCGCGGCAGATCGCGCAGGAGATGATGCTGATGCTGCGCCCCATTTTCCGCGCCCCGCAGGTGACCCGCGCGCCCGAACAGCCGCTGCCGCGCCTGATCGCGCCGCCGGTTGTTGCGGCACCACCTTTGCCCAGCGACCGTGCGGTGAGCGTTGCGCCGGCGCCGCCCACCACGCTGGAAGGGATTGGGCGCGCGCTGTTCGGGTGCGCGCCAGAACGCTATGGCGCCCTGACGCGCGAAGAGCAGGCGCGCTGCCCGCCGCCCGGCGAAGGACTGGCGCGGCTTTCGCCCGACGACAGGCTTCTGCATCCGCCCAAGAGCCATTCGCGCGACGCGGTGATGTGGGAAGTGACCAGGGCGGAGCGTGAATTCACGCCCAACTGCTTCATGAACGGTGTTGGCGACTCAGGGCTAGCCTGCATGATGCGCCAGGCGGGCGAAGAGCGCGTGCGCAACAAGCAGGCGATGGCCGAGTATGGCTTCGACAAGGCGCGCCGCAACGTGCCGCCGCCGCCGCCAAAGCCCTTGCGGGTGGGCGCGGGCCCGCCGAAGCGCTAGGCTTGATGCGTGGAGAGGCGGGCCCCGGGTTCAGATCCTGTTCACCGGCAGTTTCAGATAGACTTGGCCATCCGGTTCGGCTGGCGGCATATGCCCGGCGCGGATATTCACCTGCACCGACGGCAGGATCAAAACCGGCATCGCCAGTGTCTTGTCGCGCGCGATGCGCAACGCCACGAATTCCGCCTCGCTGACGCCGTCATGGACATGGACATTCCTCGCCCGCTCTTCGCCGATGGTGGAATGCCAGGCGGGTGTGTCCCGGCCCGGCGCCTTGTAGTCATGGCACATCCACAAATGCGTATCCGCCGGATGCGCCAGGATGCGCCGGATGGAGCGATACAGTGCGCCGGCGTCGCCGCCGGGAAAATCCGCCCTGGCGGTGCCGTAATCCGGCATGAAAAGCGTGTCGCCGACAAAGATATTGTCCGCGATGCGATAGCTGACGCAGGCCGGCGTGTGGCCGGGCGTATTCATGACCTCGAACCTGAGGCCGCCGGCAGCAATGGTCTCGCCGTCTTTCAGCAGCCGGTCGAAGTGCGCGCCGTCGCCCGCAACGTCCCGCGCGCCGAAGATCGGGGCAAAGACTTTTTGAACCTCACGGATATGTTCGCCGATGGCGACGTTCGCGCCGGTGGCCGCCTTGAGATAGGGCGCCGCCGACAGATGGTCGGCATGGGCATGGGTTTCCAGGATCCAGTCCACCGCAAGCCCGCCGGAACGGACGGCGGCGAGCAGCGCATCGGCCGAACCGGTCGAGGTGCGCGCGGACTTGGGGTCGAAATCCAGCACTGGATCAATGATGACGGCCCGGTGTGACGCCGGGTCGCTCACCAGATAGCTAACCGTGAAGGTTTGCGGGTCGAAAAACGCCTGAATTGCGGGCTTCATGAGTTTGTTCTCCATCCTGCTCTTGACTATATATTAGAGAATACTAATATATCAAGCGGATTGAGGACGGCGCCATGAAGAAGGTTTCAGCCAGGGATATGAAGGCGATGCGCCAGAATGCCGGTGCGGCTGCGGCCATGATGGCGGTGCTGTCGCATGAAGCGCGGCTGCGCGTGCTGTGCGATCTTGTAGAGGGCGAGCGCATGGCAGGCGAGCTGGTGGAAAGGTCCGGTCTCAGCCAGTCGGCCCTGTCGCAACATCTGGCGCGGCTGCGCGAAGACGGCCTGGTGGCAACCCGCCGCGAAGGCCAGGCGATTTTCTATTCCATTGCCGATCCTGATGCCGCCCGAATTCTGGCGGTGCTGCATGATATTTATTGCAAGAGGTAGCCAAACATGACTCTTCCCACCATCACTCCGGCGGAAGCCCGCCGCCGCCTTGCCGACGGCTCGGCCATTCTTGTCGATATCCGTGAACCGGTGGAGCATGCACGTGAAGCCATTCCGGCGGCGCGGCTCCACTCGCTCTCAACCCTGGCTGCCGGTTCCCTTTCCGCTGCCGGTGGTGCGAACGAGCCCGCGGTGATCTTCCATTGCCAGAGTGGCAGGCGCACCGCCGACAATGCCTCACGGCTGCAAGCCTGCGGTGCTCCCCAGGCCTATGTCCTTGAAGGCGGTCTGTCCGGCTGGAAGGCGGCGGGATTTCCCACACATATCGACCGCACCAAGCCCATCGAGTTGCAGCGCCAGGTGCAGATCGGGGCGGGCGTGCTGGTTCTTTTGGGCGTGCTGCTGGCGTGGCTGGTCGCGCCCCAGTTCATCCTTCTGCCGGCCTTTGTCGGCACCGGTCTTGTCTTTGCGGGCATCTCCGGCTGGTGCGGCATGGCGAAAATTCTGGGCGCGATGCCCTGGAACCGGGCCGGCTGATGGGCCTGGCCGACCTGGTTTCGCTGGGCTCGGGCGCGCTGGTTGGCTTCGCGCTGGGCCTTCTGGGCGGCGGTGGCTCGATCCTTGCCGTGCCGCTGCTGGTCTATGCCGTGGGTCTCAAGGACACGCATGTCGCTATCGGCACCAGCGCGCTGGCCGTGTCAGTCAATGCCTTCGCCAACCTCATCGCCCACGCGCAAGCCAGAACGGTGAAATGGCCCTGCGCCATTGTCTTTGCCCTGGCCGGCATTCTGGGGGCGGCGCTTGGCGCCTCTCTCGGGCGGCACATTGACGGCCAGCATCTTCTTTTTCTGTTCGGGCTGGTGATGCTGGCCGTGGCGGCGGGAATGTTCAGCCAGCGCGCCGCAGGCGGCGATCCGCTGGTGCATATCAACCCTTCCATCGCGGTGCGGCTGGTGGGGAGTGGCCTTCTGGTGGGCTTCCTGTCCGGATTTTTCGGAATCGGCGGCGGCTTTTTGATCGTGCCGGCCATCATGCTGGGAAGCGGTATGGCCACCATCAATGCGGTGGGTTCGTCGCTGGTCTCGGTCGGCGCCTTTGGCCTGACCACGGCGGCAACCTATGCGCTGGCCGGCCAGGTGGACTGGCGGGTGGCTGCCATTTTCGTTCTGGGCGGCGTCGCCGGGGGTCTGGGAGGCGTGAAGCTGTCGGTCCTCCTGTCGGAAAAGCGGGGCCTGCTTTCCAGGAGCTTCGCCGTCGCGGTCATATTCGTGGCGGTTTTTGTCCTGTGGAAGTCTTCCGGCCAGATTCTTCCATGAGACTGCGGCGGCGTCGCGAATTGCCGCCGGGCGAAGGGCCGGCGCGCCGCCATGCGCCGTTGCTTTGGATGGGCGCAGGCCCGCCGAAGCGCTAGGGCGGAGACGGTGCTGATCATTCCCTCTGCAATCTGGCTATGTCCGCTTCTGACCCAAAGTGGACATTGCGAAAACGTCCTTGCGCAATCCTAAACCAAAACTTCCTACAGTTACGGAAGCGCTCCATGGGCAATCGCTTTTGCTGGTTCGTAACCCTGTCGTGGCGAATACAAATGCCTGTAGTGGACGGCTTTTCTGCAGTAGGCTTTCAGCCAGACTGCATTACGGGCGCGGTTCTTTAGCAGTCCGCGCCATCACTACTACGACGTCGGACCTCTCGCGGTTACGAATTTCAATAGATCTCGCGACATTGCAGCAAAACGACAATGTCTATCGCTATGGAGCGTCGGCCAAGCCAAATTCTGCGGGGTCAAGACCTAGTGTCTCGCAGATGCGAATTGCGGCGAGACGCTCTTCGGCATCAAAGCCGCCATCTGCGGCGGCGATCGCGCAGCAGGCCTCGACGAGTAAGGCCGGGTAACGCCCCGCTCCCCTGAGCTGCGCAACAGCGTTGAGAGCGGCCAGCTCGCCCGCGTTCTGGTCGGAGGAAAACCGCGCTGTCATCAATGCGAATGTTTCAGCGACATCATCGAGGCCGAAGGCGGCGATAGGCTCAAATCCTCGAATCAATCCGAGCATGCGAATACGTTCTTCCTCGGTCACCCAACCATCGGCGTAGGCCACAAGCGCGCACCCCGCAACAATGCCTTCCATGAGGTGCTCATTCCGAGCCCGGTGAACTTCATCGTTGAAGTCCTTCCAGGATTGCTTCGAGAAGCGACTAAGCGAACGTTGATACGGCATGTGATTCCTTTTGATTGTGTATGGTGTGGGGCCGGTTTGGTCTTCAGTCGAAGATGTCGAAGATGCTCGGCCGCGTCGTCTTGCGGCGATCGTCATCGTCATTGTCATCTTCGTTCCAAATGCGCCGGCCAGCGGACCGGTCGAGCTGCGTTGGCGGCCGCTGGTATTGCCGGGCTGCAGAAGGTTCGCCGGGGGTGCCGTCGCTCGCTGCTTCGAGCAGATTTTCCAACTCGCCGCGATCGAGCCAGACACCACGACAGGTGGGGCAGATATCGAACTCGACTCCCGAGCGCTGCACCGATTGCATCGAACCGTTGTCGTTGGGACAGAGTAGAAGCGGCATCAAAAAACTCCTTTCGAAGGGTGTTGTAGGGGGCTGCGGGTCCGCCAAAGAGAGTAGAAAATCCCCATCGCGAGAATGGCGAATGTCGCCCCGAGTGACCAAGCCGCCGGGAACTTGTCGAGGCCGAGCAGATCGGCAACGAATATCTTCGAGCCGATGAAGATCAGCAGCACCGCAAGCGCCTGCTTGAGATAAGCGAAACGATGGAGCACCGCCGCCAGGGCGAAGTAGAGCGCTCTCAGTCCAAGGATGGCGAAGATGTTAGACGTGTAAACAAGGTAGGGATCGGTAGTGATCGCAAAGATCGCCGGCACGGAGTCGACCGCGAAGATAACATCGGCGATCTCGATCAGGATGAGCGCCAGGAAGAGTGGCGTCATATAGCGGACCATCCTTCCTGTCTTGGGATCGGGCAGCTCCACGATGAAGCGTTCGCCGTGCAGATCGTCGGTCACGCGGAAACGGCGGCGAATGAGCTTCAGGACCGGATTCTGGGACAGGTCTGCAGGCTTGTCGCCCATCATCAGCATCTTGAGGCCGGTCAGGACCAGGAAGGCGGCGAAGACGTACAGAACCCAACTGAACTCGGCGACCAAGGTCGCACCGATGCCAATCATGATCGCGCGCAGCGTAATGACGCCGAGGATGCCCCAGAACAGTACTCGGTGCTGGTATTGCCGCGGCACGGCGAAGAACCCGAAGATCAGCGCGATGACGAAGACGTTGTCGAGCGCTAGGCTCTTCTCGACGACGAAGCCGGTCAGATACTGGATACCTGCTATCTCGCCGACATGCCCCCACTCCGCTCTCCCGCTGTCTGACCTTAACAGACGAAGTATCTCGATGCATACCAACACACCCAAGGAAATGGGGTCGGAACAGGTTTCCTGGCCGGCATCCGCATATGAATGTCCGCTATTGCCGCATAGCGGACATTCGAGCTTTCTTCAGTGAGGCTATCAGGCACGGACCCGACGGACCTGTTGGGGGGCTGGCGCTGCCATCCGTACCCGGACCTTGGGGCGTTGACTCTACGAATAGCTTCGTAATATCCTTGGGGCCATGAAAAACCAGCCCCAGAAGCCCACCGCCTCCGAACTCGAAATTCTCCATGTGCTCTGGAACAGGGGGCCTTCGACGGTGCGCGAAGTGCTGGATTCCCTGAACGAGAAAAAGGACATGGGCTATACGGGCGTGCTCAAGCTGCTGCAGATCATGACCGCCAAGGGCTCGGTGCGCCGCGATGAAAGCCAGCGCGCCCATGTCTACGAGGCCTTCCGCCCCGCCGAACAGACCAAGCGCCAGCTCGCCAGCGACATGCTGCAGCGGGTGTTCCAGGGCTCGGCCAGCCAGCTGATGATGCATGCCCTGGCGGGACAGAAGACATCCGCCAGGGAAATCGAAGAGATTCGCCGCATCCTGGATGCCTACAAGGGGGACAAGGATGGCAAGTCTAAATAACTGGCTTTCGCCCGATGTGATGCAGGCCCTGGGCTGGGCGCTGGTTCATTCGCTGTGGCAATGCGCAGGTGTGGCGGCGCTGGCGGCAAGCCTGATGGCCTTTTCCCGCCGCGCCCCGGTCCGGTACGTGATCGCGGTGGGCGCGCTGGCCGTGATGCTGGCGGCGCCGGTGCCGGCGGCGAATGCCGCGGATCTGCGCATTCCGCTTCCCGAAGTTTCGGCACCGGCCCAGATGGAACAGGCGCAGGACCGCCAGCCCGAAACGCCGGCGCCGCCGGCACCGGTGGTCCTGGCCCAGGCCATGCTTCCCGCGCCCGGACTGGTGACGCCTCAGCCTGCGCCACCGCCGCCGGCCGAACCGCGCGATGACGCGGTGGACAATGTGATCGTCACCGCGCCCCGGCTGCGCCCGGAAAAGGCGCTGGACAATTTCATCATCGCCCATGCCAGGCAGGCCAGCCCGATCGCCGGCAAGATCGCGCGCTGGAAGGACGGCATTTGCCCGCTGACCGTCGGCCTGTCGCCGCAGCTCAACCAGTATGTCAACCAGCGCATCATCCGCGTGGCGATGACGGCGGGCGCGCCCTTGGCGCAGGCCGAGCCTTGCCGTCCCAACCTGCTGGTGCTGGCCACTGCGGAGCCGCAAGCCTTGCTGGATGAGATGCGGGCCAAGCGGCCGGGTCTGCTGGGTTTCCATTACCGGCCGCGCGCCGAGAAGCTCGCCACCATGCGGCTTCCGGTCCAGGCCTGGTACGGCACCGCGACCGAGGATTTCCGGGGCAGGCTCTATCCGGATTCGCCCCGCATGGCGCTGGGTTTTGATGGGACCTACGCGCTGCCGACCGGCGGCCTGCTGCCGGACGGCATGTCAGTGACCGGCAACCGCACGGGCGACGGGCTGAGAAGCAACTTCACCTCCGCCATCATCATCGTGGATTCGACCAAGATCGCCGGGCAGCAGATCGGCCCGCTGTCCGATTACATCGCCATGCTGGCCCTGTCGCAGGGCCAGTATTACGACGTCTGCCAGGATATTCCCTCCATCACCAACCTCATGGCGCCGGGCTGCGGCCCCGAAATGAAGCCGGCGGCGCTGACCGATATCGACGTCACCTATCTGCGCGGCCTCTACCGGATGAGCGCGGGGCTGTCCTACATCGCGCAGCGTGGTTCCATCGCCTTCAACATGAAAAAGACGCTGGGCGGTTACTGATCTTCAATTGCCGAACGCCCATCTGGAAACGTTCCAGGGGCGAAACCGCATCCGGTCCAACTCGGTGCCGATCAGATCCGCATTCACTTTTGGTCGAACCAGAAGCCTGGGCTGGCGCAGTTTCGACACCTGTCCGGCCATCACGATCGCATTGCGTCCACAAACGCCTTCTGCGTCCAGCACGCGCACTTCGGCCCAGACGCTCCTCATGGTCTTGGCCAGTTGATCCGGCCCCTTGTCAAAGTCATGACCGACCCGAATGTTCGCAAACACGGCGCCGTGGGGCGCCAGCCGTTCCCGAACGCGGCCGAAAAACTCGGTGGTTTGAAGATGCGCGGGGATGATCTCGCCGTGGAAAGCGTCGAGCACAATCGCGTCATACACTTCGGTGCTGTCGCGCATGAAAGCGTCACCGTCCGCCACGTGGCATATGACGGACTCGGGAAGACCAAAATGCCGCCTGGCGACATCAAACGAGGCCGGGTCGACATCAACGATGGTTGCCTTGTGTCGTGCCCTGACCAGCATTGTGCCCAATGTGCCGCCCCCACCGCCGACAATCAGGACATTGCCGGCCTTGGCCTGCGACAGCAGTCCGAAAATCGCATGAATGTAGGAGGCAAGGCTGGTGCCGCCACTGTCCGCCGAACTTTGACCGCAACCGCCAACTTCATAGGTTGTTGTACCCGTCTCGGGGTTCTTCAATATGATGATGGTCCCGAAGCTGGTTTCGATTTCTTCGACAGGGGCCGTCAGAGCCACGATATGCTCCCCTGAGTGGCTGACGACGACTCATCATGACGCCGCGCACCCGGCCGGCCGGCAACATCGCTCTTCATGTCCTGACCTTTGCGTCCCCAGTGGCGCCGAATGCCGAAGCTTGCGTGAACATGGATTATCCTATCAGGCCCGCGATTGTCGATAAAAGGTGGGGGGCGATTTTGGCGCGGCCCGTGCCCATCACAAACGGACGTCCGCCAGCGGCCTGCAAAACTGCCCGACTAGTTCTTGTTCCGCATTCGATTGGCGAAACTGGACAAGGCGGTACTGATCCTGTCGGTCATGTCGTTTCCAAGATTGGCGTCCCGCAGCGCTTCGTTCATGCAGGCAAGCCACTGGCCAACCTCCTGGGCGCCTATCGCCAGGTTTCGATGGGCGGACATCACGCAGCGGTGTTCAGGACCCTGGAAATACAGATTGGGGCCGCCAAACCAGCCGCTCAGAAATCTGAACAGAAGTTCGCTGGTCTCGGACAGATCTTGCTGGTGCAGCTTGCGCAAAGCAGCGAACCGGGGATCGCGATCCATCCGCTGGTAAAATCGCTCAACCAGCGTGCGGACACCGTCGGCGCCGCCCAGAAGCTGATAAGGGGAAACGTCCTGGCCAACCATCCTGCGATAATGCGGGGCCGGCCCCATTCAGGAATTGATCAATATCAATTTGTACCCCCGACCGCCGATTAACATGGCCCGGGGATTGGGCTTTGCGGGAGGAATGGAATGGGACGGACTCAGGTGTCTGCACAGACGCTGACGGAGACGTTCTTGCGGCGCCTGGGCGCCATGTTTCCAAATGTACGGGTTGAGGGGTTCGAGGTGACAAGCCTGGGAGGGGGCAAATGGCAGCCCAAATTCCGCTTTGCCTCCCTGCCTGACCCGATACTTGCCGATGCCCACGCCTTGATAAGCGAAATGCAGGCCCAGTTCGACGTGATCGATTCATTGGGCGTCTGATACGCCGCGGCTGCTCGCCGATGGATTGCGCGCGGCATGGATCAGCGGCGCGCCGTGTCAGGGTATGGGGGCCGCATTTGCCTGCTGAAACTGGTCGAAGGCGACGATGGCATCCGCCGCATACATGAGCGCCGGACCGCCGCCCATGTAGATCGCCATGCCCAGCGTTTCCTCGACCTCGGACCGGCTTGCGCCAAGCTTTACCAGCGCTTCGGTATGAAAGCCGATGCAGCCGTCGCAGCGGGTCGCGACACCGATGGCGAGCGCGATGAGCTCCTTTGTCTTCCTGTCCAGCGCGCCCGCCTTGGTTGCGGACTGCGCCAGCGCGGAAAAGCCCTGCATTGTCGGGGCTATATCGGTGCGAAGGGTCTTCAGGTTGGCGGATATATCCCTGATGATCGCCGGATAGTCTTTCATGGTTTCACCATCTTTCAAGACGCCAACCTAGGCCTGCCACTCGCGGCACGGGTTGATCTGGCGCAATGCCTCCGAAGCCCACCTGTTTCTACACCCATCGCCGAGTGTCCGCTATTTGCGCATGGCGGATATTCCAGCTTCCTGCGGCGCGCGTCTCGGGCGCGGACCGGGCGGGCCGGCCAGACCGGGCCGGTGGCGGGCATCACCCTGGACAATGCCAACGTCGCTTCTGACCCAAGGCGGGCATGGTTTTAAGAGCCAAATGGGCGGTGTTCTAATGCCGCCCCACCTTGATGGAATGCCTGCTATTCAGTAGACACAATCTTGCTTGAACCGATCTCCAGGCCAGTCAGTAATCGAAAATCGCTGGATGCTCACTGGCAATTAGGTTCAAACTCAAGGTGAGGGGACGTGGGATGATCCTGCAAAAACGCCTTCTGGTTTGCTCAGTAGCTACAGCAGCGCTTGCAGCGATGGTTCAGCCCGCGGCAGCCGCGCCCTGGACGCGCGGATTCGTGATCGCGACTTATGAATACGCCTTTCGCTATGGGGGCCGCTCTGGTTTTACCAGGGCCGGAGAGATCGAGCCGGGTTCGGATTGTCTCCACGGCAACAGCGTTCATTTCGCCAATGACAAGAATACCGAAGCGGCGCTGAAGCAGCCTTTCCGCACCCCGCATGAAATCGAAAGTATTGCCAGGCCGCCGGGACTGGATCATGTCAGATCGCCTGACAATACGCGGTTTCATATCTGGAGTCGCGCAATCGCCTATCGCGCCTGGAAGCGCGGCATCGAGACCTATGTGAATCCCTGGGCGGCGGAAGATCCCGGCCAGCCCGAAGTCACCGGCAAGATCGCCACCGGCTTCAACCTCGACAACAATCC
>CANKIV010000020.1 GCA_947482125.1 Alphaproteobacteria bacterium | reverse complement strand
TCGCCGTGGGCGACGAGAAACAGTCGATCTTCAGCTTCCAGGGCGCGGACCCGGCCCAGTTCGACATCAACCGCCGTTATTTCGAAGAGATGGTGGCTGGCGCGGGATTGACCTTGCGGACCGAGCCGCTGCTCACCTCGCGCCGCTCGGTGCCCGAAATCCTCACTTTCGTCGATACGGTGTTTGCCAACCCGCTGGCGCGCACGGGCCTCACCTCGGGCGGCGGTGACATCGTACACAAGGCCCATCGCAGCACCGACAAGGGCGGTATCGAATTCTGGCCTACCCTCAAGCCCGATGAACTGGACGCCGAAGATCCCTGGGCGCCGGTGGATGCGGTCCAGCCGGAAAGCCCGGTGGCGCGGCTGGCCATACAGATCGCCGACAAGATCGCGGCCTGGACCCGCAGCGGCGCACGCCTGCCCGGCCACACCGATCCGATCCAGCCGCAGGACATCATGATCCTGCTGCCCCGGCGCGAACCTTTCGGCAGCGAAGTGATCCGCCAGATGAAAGCGCGCGGCATTCCGGTGGCGGGCGCCGACCGGGTGCGGCTGACCGAGCAGATTGCCGCCATGGACCTGATCGCGCTGGGCCGCTTTGTCCTGCAGCGTGAAGACGATCTCAATCTGGCGGCGCTGCTGCGTTCGCCGCTCTGCGGGATCAGCGAAGACGATCTTTATATCCTGGCCCATGGCCGCGGGGGGCATCTGTGGCAAGCCTTGACGGCACGGCGGGACGATGCCGCCTTTGCCGCCTCCCACCGCTTCCTGTCGCAGATGCTGGAGCGCGCCGACTATGCGCCGCCATTCGAATTCTATTCCCACGCTTTGACCGCGCTTGGCATGCGCGAAAAGCTGCTGGCGCGGCTGGGACCGGAATCCGCTGACGGCATTGAGGAATTCCTCAGCCTGACTTTGACCCATGAGCAAAGCCACTCGCCATCGCTGGAAGGATTTATCGACTGGGTCGAGCGGGGCGAGATCGAGATCAAGCGCGACATGGAACGGGGCCGCAACCAGGTGCGAGTGATGACGGTGCACGGCGCCAAGGGCCTGGAAGCTGACATCGTGATCCTGCCCGACACCACATCCCTGCCCGGTGGATTGAACCGCAGTGAAGGCCTGCTCTATTCCGAGAATGGCCCGCTGTTTCCGCTGCCGGTTGCGGACGCGCCGCAAGCGGCCCGTGACGCCAGGGCGGCGGCCGACGAAGAGCTCAAGCGCGAGCATCGCCGCCTGTTCTATGTCGCGCTGACCCGCGCCCGCGACCGGCTGTGCATCTGCGGTTTCCAGGGCAAGCGCGAGATCAGGCCGGAATCCTGGTACGAAATGGCGCGCACCGCCGCCCGACAGCTCGACCTGGATTTGACGCGCGGCGATGACGAGGTGCGCATCATCGGCACCGTGCAGGAAGAGGCCGGCGCCATCGGCGCCACAGAAGCCAAGGCACCCCTGCCCGGCTGGATCACCCGTACCGCGCCGCCTGAACCGGCGGTACCCAACCCCATCCGTCCGTCGGACCTGCGAGACGCCTCGGCCACAGTCTCGCCTCTGGGCACTGCGCGTTTCCTGCGCGGCAACGTCGTACACGAACTGCTGGCGCGCCTGCCCGAGATTGCGGCTGGGAAGCGCGCCGGCCTTGCCGAGAATTATGCGCGCGCCAAAGGTTTGTCTGAAGAGCAAGCGCAGTCTCTCAGCCGTGAAACCCTGGCGGTGCTGGATGATCCCCAGTTCGCCGCCGCCTTTGCACCCGGCAGCAGGGCGGAAGTCGCCATCCATGCCTCCCGCCCAGATCTGGGCCTTAAGGCGCCCATTTTGGGACGGCTGGACCGGCTGGCGGTGAGCGACAAAGAGGTGCTCATCCTGGACTTCAAGACCAACCGCCCTCCGCCCAAAAGCGAGGATCAGGTTCCGGCCAGCTATCTCGATCAGATGGCGTTGTACCGCGCCGCGGCGGAGCGAATTTTCCCCGGAAAACGAATCGTCTGCGGCCTCCTCTTCACCGACGGCCCGCGCCTTTTACAGCTTTCCGATGTGGTTCTGGACGCCCGATTGGCCGGTATTTCCGCACGCCTTGACCCGGGACAAGCGCGTTCCTAGATATGGTGACGCGATAGTCACAGGATTGATCTAATGCCCCTGAAAGTGTCCGACGCCTCGTTCCAGGCCGATGTCCTGGATGCCAAGAAGCCCGTGCTGGTGGATTTCTGGGCCGAGTGGTGCGGACCCTGCCGCATGATCGCGCCGGCGCTGGACGAACTGTCGACCGAACTGGGCGACAAGGTGATCATCGCCAAGCTGAACATCGATGAAAATCCGCATGTGCCGACCAAGTATGGCGTGCGCGGCATTCCCACCATGATGATCTTCCAGGACGGCCAGGTGGCGGCGACCAAGGTCGGCGCGCTTCCCAAGTCCAAGATCAAGGAATGGATTGAAAGCTCTATCTAGGAGTTTTCTGCCAGAACTTTTCCCGCAAGATAGAGCGACCCGCAGATCAGGATGCGCGGCGGCATGTCAGTGTCGCCCAATCGCGTCCAGGCGGTGACCTGCAGCATCGCATCGTCCAGATCTTCGGCCGGCGCCGCGTCCAGACCGGCCTTGCGCGCGGCGTCATAAAGCGCGCCTGCGCCCAGGCTGGCCGCCTCGCCGGGAATGGCCAATGTCACCACATGCCGCGCCAGGCCGTTAAAGGCGTGGAAGTAGCCCACCGCGTCCTTGTTCGCCAGCATGGCGGAGATCAAATAGAGTGGACGGTCGCCCTGCTCCCCCAGATCGGCCATGGTGCGCGACACGGCTTCGGCGCCGTGGGGATTGTGCCCGCCGTCCAGCCAGATTTCGGCGCCGCGCGGCGCGGATTCGATCAGCGGCCCCTTGTGCAGCTTTTGCAGCCGCGCCGGCCATTCCACCTGGGTCAGGCCTTTTTCGATCGCCGCATCTTCGCCCCAGCCGCGTTTGGCATGGCGCAGGGCGGCGATGGCGACGCCGGCATTCTCGATCTGGTGGCGGCCGATCAGCCTGGGCAGCGGCAAGTCCAGCAACCCGATCTCGTCTTCATAGACCATGCGGCCATGTTCCTGGCGGCTGGCGAAATCCTGGCCGAACTCGAACACCGAAACGCCCAGCCGGTCGGCCTGTGACAGGATCACTTTGCGCGCGATCTCGCTTTGCGGCCCAACCACCAGCGGTGCGCCTTTCTTGATGATGCCGGCCTTTTCCGCCGCGATGCCGGCCAGGTCGTCGCCCAGGAATTCGCGATGGTCCATGCCCACCGGCTGGATCACCGTCATGGCCGGATTGGGCACGACATTGGTGGCGTCGTACAGTCCGCCCAGCCCAACCTCCAGAACGGTCGCATCGGCGGGATAGCGGGAGAAGGCCAGGAACATGGCGGCGGCGGTGATCTCGAAAAAGGTGATCTCGCGTCCGCGATTGATCTGTTCCACCTCTTCCAGCAGCGATACCAGTGCCTCCTCGGATATCAGCTTGCCGGCGATGCGTATGCGTTCATGGAACCGCACCAGATGCGGCGAAGTATGGACATGCACCTTGAGGCCCTGCGCCTCCAGCATGGCGCGGGCAAAGGCGCAGGCCGAGCCCTTGCCATTGGTGCCGGCGACATGGATTACCGGCGGCAATTTCAGATGCGGGTTGTCCAGATCACCCAGCATCCGCAGGATGCGGTCCAGCGCCAGGTCGATCTTTTTGGGATGCAGCGACAGCAGGCGCCGCAGCACCGCGTCACTTCGCGTAGTCTGGGACAGCATTACGGCGTCGCGACGACGCCGCCATTGCCATTGCGCTTCGGCATCGGCAGGATTTTGCTCTTGGGCCGCGCCTGCTTCAGCAACAGGTGCAGCACCCGCGACAGGGTGGCGCGCATCTCCTTGCGATGCACCACCATGTCCAGCATGCCGTGCTCCAGCAAATATTCGGCGCGTTGGAAGCCTTCGGGCAATTTCTCGCGAATGGTCTGGGCAATGACCCGCGCGCCGGTGAAGCCAATCTGGGCCGCCGGCTCGGCGATCTGGATATCACCCAGCATGGCATAAGAGGCGCTGACGCCGCCAAAGGTGGGATCAGTCAGCACCACGACATAGGGAAGCCCCGCTTCGCGCAGCATGTCGACGCAGATGGTGGCGCGCGGCATCTGCATCAGCGACAGGATGCCTTCCTGCATGCGCGCGCCGCCCGAAGCAACGAACAGGATGTAGGGACGCTTTTCCTTCAGGGCCACCTGCATCGATTCCACCAGCGCCTCGCCCACGCCCATGCCCAGGCTGCCGCCCATAAAGTCGAAGGGCTGGACACCGATCATCACGGACAAGCCGTCGATGGTGCCGCGCGCGGCCGTGAAGGCTTCGGGACGGCCGGTCTTGGCGCGTGCCGCCTTGATCTCGTCAGTGTATTTCTTCTCGCCCTTGAAGCGCAGCGGATCGGCCGGCACTGAAGGCGGCGTCAATTCCGTGAAGCTGCCGGCGTCAAAGGTATAGGCGAAGCGTTCCGCCGGGCCGATCCTCAGGTGATGGCCGCATTGCGGGCAGACGTTCAGGGCCGCGACCAGGTCGCGGTGAAAGATCATCTCGCCGCAGCTGGGACACTTGCGCCAGAGATTGTCCGGCGTGTCGCCGCGGTCCTTGCCGCCCATCAGGCCCTTGATCCGGGGCCGGACGATATTGGTGATCCAGTTCATGCCGGCACCTTACCATGGCGCGCCGCATGAGTGGAACCGGCCAAAGTGCGGGTCAGTTCCAGCACTTCCGCGACGATCCTGTCTTTACCATGCGCGAGATTGTCGGCGACCTGGCCGACAATGGCGGAACCCACCACCACGCCGTCGGCCATGCGGGCAATGGCGGCGGCCTGTTCGGGTGAGCGGATGCCAAAGCCCACCGTGCAGGGCAACGTGGTGGCGGCGCGTACCCGCGCCAGGGCGGCGCGGACTTCTTCCTCCGGCACCGACTTGGTGCCGGTGACGCCCGCGACAGAGACATAATAAAGATAGCCGCTGGCGTCCGCGACGATGCGCTTGAGCCGGGCTTCGTCGGTGGTGGGGGTGACAAAGCGGATCAGGTCCACGCCATGGGCCTGGGCCGGAACGCGCAACACTTCGTCCTCTTCAATTGGAAGGTCCACCACGATCAAGCCATCCACGCCGGCATGGGCCACATCCTTGGCGAAACGCGCGGTGCCATAGGCATGGATCGGATTGTAATAGCCCATCAGCACGATCGGCGTGGCCTTGTCCGCCTTGCGGAATTTTTCGACCATCTTGAGCACCTTGACCATGCTGGCGCCGGATTTCAGCGCCCGCACCGAAGAGGCCTGAACCGCCGGACCGTCTGCCATGGGATCGGTGAAGGGCATGCCCAGCTCGATAATGTCCGCGCCCGCCGCCGGAAGCTGCTGCAGGATGGAAAAGCTGGTGTCCATGTCGGGATCGCCTGCGGTGATGAAGGGCACGAAGGCGGCGCGGCCTTCTTTCTTCAGGGCGGCGAATTTGTCCTTGAGGCGGCTCACAGCTTTTCTCCCAGCGCGGCAGCGACCGAGAAAATATCCTTGTCGCCGCGCCCCGACAGGCACACCGCGATCAACTGATCCTTGTCCATCTGGCCAGCGATCTTGGCGACGTGGGCGATGGCATGCGCCGGTTCCAGCGCCGGGATGATGCCTTCCAGCTTGGACAGCAGCATGAAAGCGTCCAGCGCTTCCTGGTCGGTAATGGAATGGTATTTCACCCGGCCGATATCCTTCAGCCAGCTATGCTCGGGACCGATGCCGGGATAATCCAGGCCCGCCGAAATGGAATGGGCTTCGATGATCTGGCCGTCACCATCCTGCAGAAGGTAGGAACGCGCGCCGTGCAGAACGCCCGGCGTGCCCTTGGAGATGGTTGCGGCATGGCGCGGCGTGTCGACGCCGTCGCCCGCCGCTTCCACGCCATGAATTTCCACGCCCGTATCGTCCAGAAAGGGGTGGAACATGCCGGCGGCGTTGGACCCGCCGCCGACGCAGGCCACCACCAGGTCGGGCAACCGCTTCTCGCGGTCCAGCATCTGGGCGCGGGTCTCGTTGCCGATCACGGTCTGAAAATCGCGCACCAGCGCGGGGTATGGGTGCGGCCCCACCACCGAGCCGATGATGTAGAACGTGTCTTCGACATTGGCGACCCAGTCGCGCAGCGCCTCGTTGGTTGCGTCCTTCAAGGTGCGCGAGCCGGAGGAAACGCCTTTCACTTCCGCGCCCAGCAGGCGCATGCGGAAGACGTTGGGCTTCTGGCGCTCCATGTCCACATCGCCCATATAGACGGTGCAAGGCAGGCCGAAGCGCGCCGCCACTGTCGCGGTGGCAACGCCATGCTGGCCGGCGCCGGTTTCGGCGATGATGCGCGTCTTGCCCATGCGGCGGGCCAGCAGTATCTGCCCCAGGCAATTGTTGATCTTGTGCGCGCCGGTGTGATTGAGATCTTCGCGCTTGAGATAGATCTTGGCGCCGCCCAGATGGGCCGTCAGCCGCTCGGCGAAATAGAGCGGGCTTTCGCGCCCGACATAGTGCTTCAGCAGGTCCGCCAGTTCGGCATGAAAGGCCGGGTCCTTCTTGGCGGTTTCATAGGCCTGCTCGAGCGACAGGACCAGCGGCATCAGTGTTTCGGCGACAAAGCGTCCGCCATAGGCGCCGAAATGACCGTTGCCATCGGGGCCGCTGCGCAGGGAATTGGGAATCTGGTTCATACGCTCACGGTCGCTTTCGTAGCATGGATGAAGGCGGCGATACGGGCATTGTCTTTCACGCCGGGCGCGCTTTCCACGCCGGAGGATACGTCCACCTGTTTCGCACCGGAAAGCGCGATGGCGCGCGCGGCATTGTCGGGATTGAGGCCGCCCGCCAGAAACCATGGCTTGGAGAAACTGCGCCCCTCAAGAATTTTCCAGTCAAAGGCCGCGCCATGCCCCCCGGCGCGCTGTGCGCCCTTGGGCGGCCGGGCGTCGAACATCAGCATGTCGGCGACATTTTCATATTCGGAGACAGCGTCGAGATCCGCATGCTCGGCCACCGGCAGCGCCTTGATCACCGGCAGACCGAAGCGGGCGCGGATTTCCGCCGTGCGCTTCGCCGTCTCGCTGCCATGCAGCTGCAAAAAATCCGGACGTACCGATTTCACCAGCGTCTCGATCCCGGCATCATCCATGTCGGCGATCAGCGCCACGATCTTCAGTTTTCCGCGCATGCGGTCGGCGAGGCCCCTCGCCTGTTCCAGCGCCACGAAGCGCGGCGATTGGGGATGAAACACCAGCCCGCCATAGGCCGCACCGGCGCTGACCGCCGCATCGATGGCGTCGGCACTGGTGATCCCGCAGATTTTCACGGAAATGGACATGGGTTCGGGTGTATGGCCCCCGGCGGTGCGGAAATCAAGGAACCGGGGTTAAGCCGCTGTAATGCCGAGACTTTGCGCGATTTCCCGCGCCGCCCGGGCGGGATCGGTTGCGGCCGTGATGGGGCGGCCGATCACCAGCACGCTGGCGCCCGCATCCCGCGCCTGCGCCGGGCCCATCACCCGGCGCTGGTCGCCGGTCGCGCTGCCCTCGGGGCGGATGCCCGGCACGATCAACTGAAAGTCCGGACCAAGCTCCCTGCGCAGTGTGGCGATCTCATGCGCCGAACAGACCACGCCGTCCAACCCGCATTGCTGCGTCAGGCTGGCGAGACGCAGCACCTGGTCGCCCACCGGCGGCGTCAGCCCGACCGACGGCAGATCTTCGTCGGACAGGCTGGTCAGCATGGTGACGGCAATCAGGCGGGTGGAAGGCGAAACGCTTTTCACCGCCTCCAGGGCCGCGCGCATCATCGCCGCGCCACCCTGGGCATGGACGTTCAGGATGGATACGCCCAGCGCGGCGGCGGCGCGGCAGGCGCCCGCCACGGTGTTGGGAATGTCGTGATATTTGAGGTCCAGGAAGACCGGCAGGCCCATCTCAAGGAAAGGCCGCACCCCGTCCGGGCCATGGGCGTTGAAAAACTCCAGCCCCAGCTTCAGCCCGCCCACGGATGGACGCACACGCTCCGCCAGCTGGCGGGCATAGTCGGGATCGGTGGTGTCGAGGGCTACGAAGACCGGATTCGTGTTCACGCTTCCGGCGTACCGCCGTTCAGGCGTTCGCGCAATTCCTTGCCGGTGCGGAAGAAAGGCGCGCGCTTCTGGCCGACCGAAACCGGCTCGCCGGTACGCGGATTGCGGCCCATGCGCGACGGGCGCACCTTGACGGAAAAGGCGCCGAAACCGCGAAGTTCCACGCGATGCCCGTCCGCCAGCGCCTTGCTGATGGAATCGAGCACCGTTGTCACGATGCGCTCGACATCGCGGTGATAGAGGTGCGGATAGCGGGCGGTTAGGCGCGCAACCAGTTCAGATTTGATCATCCCCAAGCCCCTTGAGGGACAAGGCCGTCCCCGTGGCTGGGTATAAGTTGTCAGGGAAGTTTCCACGCGTCAACGGGAAGCATCTGAAAAGTCAGACTTTTTCGGGTTTCAGGCCCGATTTGGTCCGCAGACGGTGTTTTTTTGCCGCTTCCGCCCCCCTTCCGGGCGGCTTGCGCGGGGGCAGGCCCCAAGGGAAAGTCTTTTCAACCAATAAGACATAGGGAGTGGGACATGAAAATCCGGCATTTGGCGCTTGTTGCGGCCTTGATTCTGGCTCCGGCCACGGCGGCTAGCGCCAAGGACAATTGGCTGGGGGCGTGGGGTTTCGTGCCCACCCCGCCGCCGCCCGGCATGACCCCGCCGCCGGCCCCGTCGCCCACCGCGCCGCTGTCCGCCGATGCCGGCCAGCCGCCGGCCCCCGTCGTGCCCGGCCAGCCGCTGCTCGACAATCCCGGCAATGTGCCGCTGGTGACGCCGGAAGCCGATCCCAGCAACGTCACTGTTCGCCAGCTTGTGCGCGTGGCCGTGGCAGGGGGACGCATCCGTCTGCGTTTCACCAATGAGGCCGGCGCCGATGTGCTGGTGCTGGGCGCGGTGCATGTCGGCGCCGCCGGCCCCGATGGCAGCGTGCTTCCCGGCACCGACCAGGTTGTGACTTTTGACGGCCGTGGCGGCGTCGCCATTCCCGCCAGCGCGCCGCTCCTGTCCGACCCGGTGAACATGAAGGTGTCGGCGCTGCAGAAGCTGATCATCACCAGCTATGTGCCGGGCAAGATCGCGCTGGGCGGCCACAGCCTTTATCAATATGTCTCAGGCACGCCCGGCAACCAGACCGGCGCGGCGCAATTGCCGAACCAGCGCATCATGCGTCTCACCAGCCTGGTCAGCCAGGTCGAAGTGGACGCCACCACCGCCAACGCCGTGGTGGTGACCATCGGCGATTCCATCACCGAAGGGGCGCTGTCGACCAACAATGCCTTCCGCGGCTATCCCGACCGGCTGGCCGAACGCCTGGTCGCGGCCCGCAGCAAATATTCGGTGGTCAATGCCGGCATCGGCGGCAACCGGTTGCTGCGCTTCGGTACCGGCCACAGCGCCCTGGCGCGCCTGGACCGCGACGTGTTCGCCGTGCCGGGCGTGAAGGCGGTGATCCTGCTGGAAGGCATCAACGACATCGGCCGCGGCTTTACGCCGACGGGCGCACAGGAAGCCGTAACGCTGGAGGCGCTGATCGCCGCCAACAAGCAGATCATCGAACGCTGCCACGCCCATGGCATCAAGGTGTTCGGCGGGCTTCTGACGCCCTATCAGGGTGCGGGCTATGCCTCGCCCGCGGGCGAACAGGTGCGCACCGGCCTCAACAACTGGATCCGCACCAGCGGCGCCTTCGACGGCGTGATCGATTTCGCCACCGCCACGGCCGATCCCGCCAATCCGCTGACCTTCCGCGCCGATTATAACCTGCGCGACAAGCTGCACCCCAATGACGCGGGTTATCAGGCGATGGCGGACGCGGTGGACCTGAACCTGTTCAAATAGTTCAGGCGGCGGCGACCATCAGTTCGCCCTGCTGGATCAGAACCCCGGCGGTGTCGAAGAAGCCCTGATGTTCGGTGATCTTGCCGTCCTTCACGGTCCAGCGCATCGAGATGTCGGTTTTGACAGTGCGGCCGCTGGGCCGGTGCTGGGCCTCGGCTTCGAACAGGCCCCAGACCTGATCGCCCTTGGCGGTGATGGTCCTGGGCGCAAAGCGGATGAAGTGATAGCGCGAGAACAGCAGCGCGGTGTATTCGCGCATGCCGGCATGGCCGCGATGGGTGCCGCCGAAACGGAAGAATTCGCGCGGCGCCGTTGCCTTCCACACCACATCGGGATGCAGGGCATCGAACAGCGGCTGCAGATCGCTGTCCTTGAAGGCGGCGATGACGCCGAGCATGAGGTTCTGGTTGGACAATTCCTGGGACATGGCGGATCGGACCCTTTGCGGACGTTGCTGCCCGCGGCTGGAGAATGAAACACGGGATGAAATGCCGGCGGTTGTCGGGCGAATCGTCTCGCAACCGCAATAAAAACGGCGCGTGGCTACAGGCGGGTGTGTGCAGTGTCAACGCATAGCAGTCCCGCATATGCAGCTTGCGGCGTTTTGTACAGGCGAGACATTTTACCGGCATGTCCAAGCCCCGTTCAGGCTGCTTTGCCGCTATCGCAGGCATGAACAAAATATCGCCATCTCCCTGAATCACGCTCCAGGACCGCCCATGCTAGAAAGCGCCAGCGAGGTTCAATGACCCTTTTCCTGCTTTCCTATCTGGGTGGCGTGCTCACCATCCTCAGTCCCTGCATCCTGCCGGTATTGCCGTTCGTCTTCGCGCGGTCTGACCAGCCCTTTGCGCGCTCCGGCCTGCCGCTGCTGGCTGGCATGGCGATCACTTTCGCCGGCATCGCCACCATCGCCACATTGGGCGGAAGCTGGGCCATTCATGCCAACCAGTATGGCCGCATCGCGGCGATGATCCTGCTGGCCCTGTTCGGCCTGACCTTGTTGCTGCCGGCTGTGGCCGACCGGCTGACGCGCCCACTGGTGGCGCTGGGCTCGCGGCTTTCCAATCAGGTCCAGACGGGCGAGCGCGGCAGTATCGGCGCATCCGTGCTGCTGGGCGTTGCGACGGGCCTGTTGTGGGCGCCCTGCGCCGGACCGATCCTGGGCCTCATCCTCACCGGCGCGGCCATCCAGGGCGCCAGCACCAGCACAAGCCTGCTGCTGCTGGCCTATGCGCTGGGAGCGGCGACCTCGCTGGCGGCGGCGCTGCTGATTGGCGGCAAACTGTTCGCGGCGATGAAACGCTCGCTGGGTGCGGGCGAATGGATACGGCGTGCGCTTGGCGTGCTGGTTCTGGCAGGTGTCGCCGCCATCGCATTGGGGTTGGACACCGGTCTGCTGACGCAACTGTCCACCGCCAGCACCAACAGCATCGAACAATCGCTGCTGCAAAAGGTCGGCCTGGCGCGCAAGACCACATCCACTGCCGTGGCAGGCAGCGACCTGCCGGTGGAAGGCAACCTGCCGGAACTGACCGGCGCCACGCTCTGGCTGAATTCGCCGCCCCTCACCCGCGAACAATTGCGCGGCAAGGTGGTGCTGGTGGATTTCTGGACCTACTCCTGCATCAACTGCCTGCGCGCCCTGCCTTACGTCAAAGCCTGGGCGGAAAAATACAAGGATCACGGCTTGGTGGTGATCGGGGTCCATGCGCCCGAGTTCGCGTTCGAGAAGATCGAAACCAATGTGCGCCGCGCGGTTTCCGATCTGGGCGTCACCTATCCGGTGGCGCTGGATAACAGCCTGACCATCTGGCAGGCCTTCAACAACCAGTATTGGCCGGCGCACTATTTCATCGATGCCCTGGGCCGCATCCGTCACCATCATTTCGGCGAAGGCGAATATGACCGGTCCGAAGCGGTGATCCGCCAGTTGCTGCTTGAGGGGGCCCGCAAGGACCTGCCTGGCGGCATCGTCGATCCCAAGGCGCAAGGGGCGCAGGCGGCTGCGGCCACCACCGCCCAGACCTCGCCCGAAACCTATCTGGGCTATGGCCGGGGCGCGAATTTCGCCTCTGGAAGTGTGCACACCGACGAAAGCACGGCCTATGAGACCGCCTTTCCCCTGCGCCCCAACCAGTGGGGCCTGACGGGGCGATGGACCGTGGGCGAACAGATGTCGAAGCTGGATCAGGCGGGGGGCAAGATCACCTTCCGCTTCCATGCCCGTGACGTGCATCTGGTCCTGGCTCCCGGAACAGGCGGCAAGCCGGTGCGGTTCAAGGTGATGCTGGACGGTCAACCGCCCAGGGATGGCCATGGCGTGGACAGCGCGGCAGACGGCAGCGGAGCCGTGACGCAGGAACGGCTCTATCAGCTGATCCGGCTGCAGGCCCCGGGCGATCATACCTTCACCATCGAATTCGCCGACCCTGGCGTGCAGGCCTTCGCCTTTACCTTCGGATAAACCCATGGCATGGCGAATGCCATGACCATGACCTATGTGATCCTGTTCATCGCGGCGCTGTGGGCCGGGGCCCAGAACGCGCTGGCGGGCGGCGGCACCTTCATCACCCTGCCCGCCCTGATGCTGACCGGCATGAACGCCCTGTCCGCCAACATCACTTCGACCATCGCGCTGTTTCCCGGACAGATCGCTTCGACCTGGGGCGGGCGCGGCCATGTCACCGGCGTAGGCGGATTGTCGTTCAAGGTGCTGGTGATCCTTTCCTTCATCGGGGGCGTCCTGGGCGCCACCCTGCTGCTGGTGACGCCGTCCACCATTTTCGCCCGGCTGGTACCGTGGCTGGTGCTGTTCGCCACCGCCATCTTCGCCTATGGCAGCTTCATGCCGCGCAAGGCCGAAAGGCCGCCGGTGCTGAACAAATGGGGCGCCGCGGGGGCGCAGTTCGTGATCGCCGTCTATGGCGGCTATTTCGGCGGCGGCATCGGTTTCCTGATGCTGGCGGCGCTGACCGCGGCGGGGCTGGCCATCCGCAGCGCCAGCGCCAACAAGAACGTGCTGGCCGGCGTGATGAATGCCAGCGCCATCGCCCTCTTCGTCTTCTCGCCGCAGGTCCATTGGCTGCCCTGCGCCATCGCCAGTGTCGGCGCCGCCATTGGGGGCTGGATCGGCGGCCATATGGTCAGCCGGGTCAATGAAAAGCTGCTGCGCATCACTGCCGTCGCCATAGGCGTCGCCCTGACCATCGGCCTGTTCGTGCGAGCCGCTTAGGTTTCCTTGAACAGACCCGTGCTGCCGGACGCCACCGGCACCTTCACGCCCAAGGCCGTGCGCATGTAATTGACGCTGGCGGCGATGTTGTCGTCCACCGTGCCGGTGCCATCGCCCGGGCGCGGCGCGTCAATGTCGAATACCGCCCAGCCCTTCCACTTGCGCTCGCGCATGACCTTGAAGATGCCGGGGAAATCCACGCCGCCGCCCTGTCCAACCGATGCATAGACGCTCTTCTGGCTGTGCTGTTCGCGGGTGGGCGTGCTGGTGTTGCCGCGATACTGCGGAAACGTGTCCTTGAGATGGAATTCGGCGATGCGCGGCAGGAATTCCGACGTGATCTTCACCACATCCATGCCCCCCAGGACATTGTGGCCGGTGTCCATGATCAGGAAGACATAGCGCGGATCGGTCAGCTCCATCACGCGGCGGAATTCATGCTCGCGCTCCATCGGGCCCCAAAGATGCGGATGCAGTGACAGGCGCACGCCGTGGGCCAGGGTCTTGCGGCCGATCTCGCTGGCAATTTCGGACAGGCGCTTGAGCTGGTCGTCGCTGGGCCCGTTTTCCGGACGCGCGCCCATATTGTTCTTCCAGTGGGTGCAGCCCAGCGGCTGCAGGAAGCCACGGGCGAAGGATTCCATCTCCGCCACCAGCCTGGGCGTATCCTCGCTGCCCAGCCAGGGATTGCCTTTCCACGGTGCGCTGCCGGGACGGCGCGGCAGGTCGCCGACATCCACCAGGGTGACGCCAGTTTCGGCGCTGATCTGTTTCACCGCCCCCGGATTGTCGATGTACTGCCCGACCTGGCTGGAATAGGGCTCGAAGCCCTCCAGGCCGTAATGCTTCACATCCCGCATCATCAGGCGCATGTCGGTGGAGGTGCGCATGGCGCCGTTCTTCCACACGCCGAAGATCGAACCGGTGGTGCCGAAGCGGATGTCCGGATTGACCGGATCCAGCCCTTGGGCCACCGCGGAAACGCCAAGCGCGCCGACACCAGCTGCCGCAATTGTCGAGGTCAGAAAATGGCGTCTGGCGAGCATGGCGTTTCTCCCGTGATGGTTGGCGACTACTCCGATTACTGCTTGATGATCTGGCCGTCCGGCAGGCGCACCTCGCCCCAGCCGCCGTTCAGCGGGCTGCTCTGGTTCCAGGGATATTTGGCCACCGCCGCCTCATTGATCTCGATACCCCAGCCCGGCGCTTCGTTGGCGTACATGTAGCCGCCCTTGGTCACCGGCAGGCCAGAGAAGATTTCGTGCGCCGCATCGTTGAAGAAGGCGTTCTCCTGCACGCCGAAATTGGTGCAGGACAGGTCCAGCGCCAGGTTGGCGGCATGGCCCACCGGCGAGGTGTCGGCGGGGCCGTGCCAGGCGGTGCGGACATTGAAGATCTCGCCCATCGCCGCATATTTGCGGCAGGGGGTAAGGCCGCCCATCTGCGACACATGCATGCGCATGTAATCGATCAGGCGTTCGGCGATCAGCGGCACGATCTCATGTGGTGAGTTGAACAGCTCGCCCATCGACAGCGGCGTGGCGCACTGGGCGCGGATGTTGCGGAACCAGGCGATATCTTCCGGCGACACCGGATCTTCCAGGAAGAAGAGGCGGAATTTCTCGACGTCCTTGCACATCTTCACCGCCTGGGTGGGGGTGATGCGTTCATGCACGTCATGCAGCAGCTCGACATCCATGCCCAGCTCCGTGCGGCAGGCTTCGAACAGCGCCATGGCGCGCTTGATATAGCCTTCGCGCTCGAACACCGGGGCATCGTGCAGCGCCGGGATGCGCTGGCTTTTGCTAGGACCGGCGCCATAGCCGGCCATGCCCGGCACGCCGACCTGGACGCGGACATGGCGGAAGCCATTGGCGATGTGACGCTTGGCCTGATCGACCACTTCCTTGATCTCGCTGCCCGAAGCATGGGCGTAGCAGTCGGCGGCCAGACGGGCCTTGCCGCCCAGCAGCTGATAGACCGGCAGGCCGGCCTGGCGGCCCTTGATGTCCCACAGCGCCTGGTCGACGCCGCTGATGGCATTGTTCAGCACGCCGCTGTTGCGCCAGTAGGAGGAATTGTAGGCCATCTGCCACGTATCCTCGATGCGGTCGGCGGGTTTTCCGACCAGCAGCGGCTTCAAGTATTTCTCCACCGCAATGGGGATCAGGTCGGCGCGCTGGGTAAAGGTGGCGCAGCCGTAACCATACAGACCCGCCTGGTCGGTGGTGACCTTGACGATCACGAGGCGCACGCCCTGGGGCGAGCACTGGATGACATTGATGTCCTTGATGATCGGCGAGCGCATGCCGCGGCCGGCCTGCTCGACGCGTTGCTGGGCCTTGGCTTCCTTTGTCGCCAGCAGCGCGGCACTTGCCGCCATGCCCGCACCGATCAATTCACGCCTGCGCATTTACGAAACTCCCCTGCGAAATGACCCGCCGCATCGCGGCCTGAGGCCTGCCTGTTGTTGGCGCGACCGTAAGTGGCCGAACGCCTGGCGGCAAGTTTGGGAGCGCTACAAAGAATGTTGCGGCGCGGCAAATATCCGCGGTTGTTCACTGTCATCTTTCTATCTACTATGGTCATAGGAGAATGCTGATGAAAAAGACGCTCGCCCTTCTGTGCGCGCTGTGCGCTCTGCCCGCCAGTGCCCAGGAAAGCCGTTACGTCACCTTCAAGACGGTCAACGACCGGTGGGGCAAGACCGAACATCAGGTCGATCGCAACACGATCAAGCAGGAAGGCGCCTACCAGACTTTCTGGACCCGGGTCTGGAAACCCGCGGACAAGCAGCCGGTGGCCCTCAGTTCCGCCGGACGCCTTTACATGTGGTCGCAGAAATTCGCGGTGGACTGCGCCAACCGCCGCTATGCCGCCAGGTTCATTGACAGTACCGATGCGGGCGAGGAAAAAAAGAAGGCGAATTTGCAAACCGTGCGCTGGACCGCACTCGACAAAAACCCGGCGGTGAACCGCGCGGTATGTGGTGGAAAATGATGCGCCTTGCCTTGATGCTTTTTCTGGCGATGACCGTGGCGGCACAGGCCCAGAGCGCCGCACCCGGTACACCGGCGTCCGCCGGCAACTTGCCCGCGGGCTTCTATCCCAAATCGCCCTGTGCAAAGCCGGGGCCGCCGGATTTCGGCCGCAAGCCCGACCAGCGCAATTTTAAAGCGGTGGAAGCCTATAACGAAAAAATCCGCGTCTATAACAAGGCGATGGAAGCCTTCAATCCCTGCATCCAGGACTATGCCGCCCGGGCCAATCACGACATTCGGGAGATCCAGGCTGCCGTCGCCGCTGCCAACCCCAACTGACTGACTAGCCAGCATGCGGACTTTGCAGGTCCACGCTGTGTCTGGCGTCTTATGATGCCCCCGACTCGGGGCACCCATGACCGCTTCCCATCTTTCCCTGCGCGACACGGCCCTGGCGGTGCTGGTGGTCTTCATCTGGGGCACCAATTTCGTGGTGGTGGTCTGGGGCCTGAACATGCTGCCACCCTTGTTCATGGCGGCCTGCCGGTTCGCGCTGGTGGTGTTCCCGGCCATTTTCTTTTTCAGAAAGCCTGACATCCCCTGGAGCCATCTGGCGGTTTACGGGCTGTGCGTGGGGACCGGCCAGTTCGGCCTGCTCTATATCGCCATGGACGGCTTCATCTCGCCCGGCGTCGCCTCGGTGGTGATGCAGATGCAGCTGTTCTTCACGATCCTGATCGCGGCCAAGCGCACCGGTGAAAAGCCGCGCCTGCATCAGCTGCTGGGACTGGTGCCGGCTGTTGCCGGCATAGCGTTGATCCTGATGCACAATGGCGAAGGCATCTCCACCGCCGGCCTTGTCATGGTCCTGACCGGCGCCTTGTGCTGGGGCGTCAGCAACCAGGCGTCGCGGGAAGCCTCCCATATAGCTGTCGCCCGCGGCGCGCCGATGAACCCGCTGGCCTTTGTGGTCTGGGCCAGCCTGTTCGCCATGCCGGCGTTGCTGATCCTGTCGCTGGTGGTGGAAGGTCCGGCACGCATCACCCAGATGGTGCTGGCGTCGCACTGGCCGATCTGGGTCACCCTGATATGGCAAAGCGCGGCCAACACCCTGTTCGGCTACACCGTCTGGGCCTGGCTGCTGTCGCGCTATCCCGCCGCCACCGTCGCACCCATGTCCCTGCTGGTGCCGGTGTTCGGCATCAGCGCTGCGGCCATTGTGCTACATGAACCGCTGCCAGGCTGGAAGCTGGCAGCGACCCTGCTGATTCTGGCCGGCGTCGGCATCAACCTGCTGTGGCGCCCCCGCAAAACCCTGGTGCGCGGCGAGGCTGGCTGAACCCTATTTGTGGGTCTTGAAGGCGATGAACTTGATGCGCTTACCGGCCGGCACCAGCATCTGGTGCGTTGTCCCGGCGGGCACGAAGAAATAATCGCCAGCGCGCATGGTCATGGTCTTGCCGCCCTTGACCGCGGTGCCGCGCGTCTCGCCCGGCGCCGTGGTCTTGCCGTCCACCGGGGTACCGCCAGTCACGAAGTTGGCTTCACCTTCCTGGACAAAGAGATTGTCATTCCAGTCGGCATGCACTTCCGCCTGGCCGTCCTTGTCGCGGATGGTGTTGATGATCTGGTAGCCATCATGCTTGGACAGCAGGATCTGCGCATAGAAGTCGCCCGGCTTCATGCTGTTTTTCAGCGTGTCACCCAGGTCCTTGCCGGTGACATGTCGCACGGTCTTTTCCGATTCCAGGCGCTCCAGCGCGGTGAAGGGGGTCTTGGCGGCTTGCGCCCAAGCCGATTGAGACAAGGCCGCCAGCGGCAGGATGACCAGGGCGGCGGCGACGGCGATTTTCTTGTTCATGGTCGTTTCCCTCAGTGTTTGTGCTTGAAGATCAGGTAGGTGAAGGTATTGCCGCTGGTGGCGCCGAAAAGGTGCGGCAGGCCGGGCGGCAGCACCAGCCGGTCGCCGGCATGCAGGGTGATGGTCTTGGCCCCGTTGAGCGTGCCGCCGCGGATTTCGGCATTGCCGGCATCGCGGGCGCCGTCCTGGGTGCCGCCATACTGGATGGTGCCTTCGCCATCCAGCACATGGATATAGTCGTACCAATGGCCGTGGGTTTCGGGATTGTTTCCGCTGTCGCCGCGGGTGACATATTCGACAAAGTAGTTTTCGTGATCGATCACCACCTTGGAGTGGGTCTTGCGGTCGGGCCACTGGGTCATGACCTTCACCTCGGCGGCCGGCTGGTAGACGAACGGATCGGGCGGGGTGGCGCGCAAGGTACCGGCGGCCGCGGTCTGGGCGGTTGGCGGCGCGGTCTGTGCGGCGGCCGGCAAGATGACGATGGTGGCGGCCAGCAGTGCGGCCGAAATCCCCTTAAAGCGCATGACGATCCCCTTGTTGTTGTTATGGCGGGGACTGTAGCGGGGCTTTGCTGAAAGAAAAGGGGCGCGCCACCCTGAGATGACGCGCCCCTTTTGTTCGCAACCGCGAAGCGACTAGCGCTTCTTGGCCTTCTTCTTGGTGGCTTTCTTGACGGCCTTCTTGGCCTTCTTCACGGCCTTTTTGACGGCCTTTTTGACGGCCTTTTTGACGGCCTTCACGACCTTGGCCTTCTTCGCCTTGCGGCGCTTCTTGGTCTTCTTCGCCGGCGTGCCGGTGAACAGGCCCGCAACCGCGGCTTCCAGTTCGGCTGCGCGCTTGGCCAGCTTGCTCTTCTTCTTTGCCATGACTCAACTCCTCGTTATCAACATTGATGCGCGAAGCTAACGTGATTCTGGCTTGACAACAAAAAAGGCGCGGACTTTTGAAAGAACCCCTCCGCCCTGCGCTGCGGACAAATAAAAAGGCGCGCCTCGCGGCGCGCCTTTTCAGTTCGTGATGGCGCTTACGACTACTCGTCGCTGGCTTCGCTGGCCTTCTTCTTGGGAGTCTTCTTCTTCAGCGCCGCGCCGAGAATGTCGCCCAGGCTGGCGCCCGAGTCAGACGAACCGAACTGCGCCACGGCTTCCTTCTCTTCGCTGACTTCGCGCGCCTTGATGGAAAGCGAAACCTTGCGGCTGGCCTTGTCCACGCTGGTGACCAGCGCGTCCACCTTGTCACCCTTGCCGAAGCGCTCGGGGCGCTGGTCGGCACGGTCGCGGGCCAGGTCGGCGCGGCGTATGAAGGCGCGCATGCCGCCTTCCAGTTCCACTTCGATACCGCCGTCATTGACTTCGGTGACCGTGCCGGTGACGACCTGGTTCTTGCGCAGAGCGCCGCCCGACGGGCCGGCCTTCTCGATCGGGTCACCACTCAGCTGCTTGATGCCCAGGCTGACGCGCTCCTTCTCGACATCG
>CANKIV010000019.1 GCA_947482125.1 Alphaproteobacteria bacterium | reverse complement strand
TCACCGCTTCGCCCTGCTCGGTCGAAATCAGCACGCCATTGATGCGGCCGCCGACGCTGCCCTTGTGCGGGGCATAGTCCAGGAACATGCGGTTCATCACGCCGGTGCCGCGCGTGTCGGTGAGGAATTCGCCGTGATAGCCGATCAACCCGCGCGCCGGGCCGTGGAACACGATGCGGGTCTTGCCGGCGCCGGTGGGGCGCATGTCGACCATTTCGCCTTTGCGCATCGAGATTTTCTCGATCACGGTGCCGGTATAGGCGTCGTCGACATCGACGGTGACTTCCTCGATCGGCTCCAGCTTTTCGCCGTTTTCCGTCTTCATCACGACACGCGGGCGGCTGATCGACAGCTCGAAACCTTCGCGGCGCATAGATTCAATAAGAACGCCCAGCTGCAACTCGCCGCGGCCCGACACTTCGAACGCGCCTTCACCGGTCTCGGTGACCTTCAGCGCCACATTGCCTTCGGCTTCGCGCAGCAGGCGCTCGCGGATGACACGGCTCTGCACCTTGTCGCCCTCGCGGCCCGCATAGGGGCTGTCATTGACCGAGATGGTCATGGACAGGGTCGGCGGATCGATGGGATGCGACGGCACCGCGTCGGTCACGGTCAGGTCGCACAGCGTGTCGGCGACGGTGGCGGTTTCCAGGCCGGCGATGGCGACAATGTCGCCGGCTTCGGCGCGCTCCACCGGCACGCGGGCCAGGCCCCGGAAGGCCAGAAGCTTGGTGACGCGGGTCTTTTCGATGATCTCGCCGGCGGCGTTCAGCGCCTTGATGTTGCGGCCCATGGTGACAGAGCCGGATTCAATGCGGCCCGTCAGGATGCGGCCCAGGAAGGGGTCGGCCTCCAGGGTGGTGACCAGCATCTTGAAGGGATGCTCGTCGCCGGCCAGCGCCTGCGGCTTGGGCGGCGGCACGTCTTCGACAATGCGCTTGAACAGCGGCGACAGGTCCTTGCGCTCGTCTTCCAGCTCATCCACCGCCCAGCCGTTGCGGCCGGAGGCATAGAGATGATGGAAGTCGAGCTGGCTGTCATTGGCTTCCAGCGCCAGGAACAGGTCGAAGATGGATTCCAGCGTTTCCTTGGGCTGGGCATCGCTGCGGTCGATCTTGTTGATGACCACGATGGGCTTGAGGCCCAGTTTCAGGGCCTTGGCCAGCACGAACTTGGTCTGGGGCATGACGCTTTCGGCCGCGTCCACCAGCAGCACCACGCCGTCCACCATCGACAGGATGCGTTCGACTTCGCCGCCAAAGTCGGCATGGCCGGGGGTGTCCACGGTGTTGATGCGCACGCCGTTCCAGTCAACGGAAGTGCACTTGGCCAGGATGGTAATGCCGCGCTCGCGCTCCTGGTCGTTGGAGTCCATGGCGCGTTCGGCCATCTGCTGGTTTTCGCGCACCGAGCCGGACTGCTTGAGCAGCTGGTCCACGAGCGTCGTCTTGCCATGGTCGACGTGGGCGATGATGGCGATGTTGCGGATTTCCATGGGGACCAGAATCATAAGAGTTGGGCGGGCGAAGGCGGGCTTATAAGCGCAAGCCCTGCTGCGGAGCAACAAGAGCTCCCGCCGCCCTGTCACGGAATTGCCGGAATTAACGTGTTTTCATAGACATTCCGGGCATTTACGCGGGTTCCGATTCACGATTTCCGGGACAATTGTGAGAGGCTTTTCATTTATATAGGCGTATAAATCGCGCAAAGGCAGGATCGGGCCGCCCCCAGACCGGATCACGGGGCGAGAAAATGCCGCCCGATACCCAGCCCGCGCAGGTCTGCCACCAGCACGGCGGACCATCGAGGAAACGACTATCCATCTTGCCCGCCGCCAGGACGGCGCGGTGTCTGTTGTCAGGAATTGTAGCCGATGAATGTCCAGGTCCCGCCCCCGCCACCTTATAACGCCCAGGCCAGCCGCCTCGCGGCGCCCGGATCGCCGGCGCGCAAGTACCTGATCGGCGCCGCCGGCCTGCTCGTCGCCCTGGGCGGCTTCTGGTATTTCACCCACAGCGCCAAGCCCCCGGCCCGCCGCATGATGGCCGCCCCGGTCAAGGTGGCGGTGGTCGAACAGCGCGACATGCCGGTGATCGAGCGCACCATCGGCACCGTGGTCGCCAATTCCACCGTCTCGGTGAACGCCCGCGTTCAGGGCCAGCTCACCCGCGCCTTCTTCAAGGAAGGCCAGACGGTCAAGACCGGCGACCTGCTGTTCCAGATCGACCCGCGTCCCTATCAGGCGACCTATGACAATGCCGCCGCCGCCATGGCGTCGGCCAAGGCCAAGTTCGACCGCTACACGCGGCTGAAGGGGCAGAACGCGATTTCGCCCCAGGATGTCGACGACGCCCAGGCCAGTTACCTGGAAGCCCGCGCCACCGCCGAAAGCGCGCGCCTCAACCTGGAATTCACCCAGATCCGCTCGCCGGTGAACGGCAAGACCGGCCCGATCCTGATCCAGCCCGGCAACATGGTGGCGTCCTCCTCCAGCGCCAATGCCAGCGCCACGCCGCTGGTCACCATCAACGAAATCCAGCCGGTGAAGATCTCGCTGGCGCTGCCCCAGTCCGACCTGCCGCGCATCCAGGAGATGGCGCGCACGCCCCAGGGCGTGACCATCAGCATGAACATGAAGGAAATGGGCGCCCCAAAGGACCTGACCGCCAAGGTGGACTTCATCTCCAATGCCGTGACCAACACCACCGGCACCATTGAACTGCGCGCCACCTATCCCAACACCGACCTGGCGCTGGTCCCCGGCCAGCTGGTCAATGTGGTGGTGTCGCTGTCGGAAATCCCGAACGCCATCGTGGTGCCGCGCGAAGCCGTCAACACCGGCCCCCAGGGCACCTTCGTCTATACCGTCAAGGACGGCGTGGCCCAGCAGGTTCCGGTGCGCGTGCTGTTCGATGACAGCACCCATGACGCAGTCCAGGGCAACCTGAAAGCCGGCGACAAGGTGATCGTGGACGGCCAGATCCGCGTCGTGCCCGGCGGCAAGGTCAATGTCTCCGGCGCCCGCAAAAAGCCAGCCGGCGACAAGCCCCGGACCAGCGGCCGCAGCGGTCCCGGCAATGAAGGCTGAGCGGGTAGACTGAGATGAATCTGTCCCTGCCCTTTATCGAACGCCCCGTGATGACCACCCTGGTCATGGCGGCTTTGGTGATCTTCGGCGGCTATGGCTATGCCAGCCTGCCGGTCTCCGATCTTCCCAACATCGACTTCCCCACCATCCAGGTCGGCGCGTCGCTGCCGGGCGCCGATCCCGACACCATGGCGTCTTCGGTGGCCGCACCGCTGGAGAACCAGTTCTCGACCATCCAGGGCATCGATCAGATGACCTCGTCGAGCGAACAGGGCCGCACCAGCATCCAGATACAGTTCAACCTGAGCCGCGACCTGGACGGCGCCGCCCAGGACGTGCAGGCCGCGATTTCGGCGGCCACGCGCAGCCTGCCCAAGGCGATGCCGCAGCCGCCCACCTTCCGCAAGGTGAACCCGGCCGACATTCCCATCATGTTCATGGCGATCCGTTCCAAGACGATGAAGCCGTCGGAAGTGAACGAATATGCCGAGACCATGCTCGGCCGCCAGCTCTCCACCATCGAGGGCGTCGCCCAGGTCAGCGTCTTCGGCAACGCCAAGTATGCGGTGCGCATCCAGGCCGACCCGGCGGCGCTGGCCACCCGCAATATCGGCATCGACAAGCTGTCGGGCGCCATCGCCGCCGCCAACGTCAACATGGCGACCGGCGCGCTCAACGGCCCCACCCGTTCCACCGTCATTCACACCGGCGGCCAGCTCAACAACGCCGCCGAATTCAGCAACCAGATCATCACCTACCAGAACGGCTCGCCGGTGCGTCTCAAGGATGTGGCGCGGGTACTGGACGGGTTGGAGAACCCCTATGCCAAGAGCTGGTACAAGGGCGACCCCGCCATCATCCTCGCCATCTTCCGCCAGCCCGGCTCCAACACCGTCGGCGTGATTGACGCCATCCGCAAGGTGCTGCCGCAGTTCCAGTCCAACCTGCCGCCGTCTGTCACCCTGGACGTGGTGTTCGACCGCAGCCAGATGATCCGCGCCTCGATCACCGACGTGCAGCACACGCTGATCATCGCCGGCTTCCTGGTGGTGGGCGTGATCTTCGTCTTCCTGCGCAGGGTCTCGGCCACCATCATCCCGTCGCTGGCGCTGCCCATCGCCATCATCGGCACCTTCGCCGGCATGGCCGCCTTCGGCTTCAGCCTGGACAATCTTTCGCTGATGGCGCTGACCCTGTCGGTGGGCTTTGTCGTCGACGACGCCATCGTGATGCTGGAGAACATCGTCCGGCACATCGAGAAGGGCATGGAGCCCTATGCGGCGGCGGTCAAGGGATCGTCGGAAATCGGCTTCACCATCCTGTCGATGACCATCTCCCTGGCGGCGGTGTTCATCCCCATCGTCTTCATGGGCGGCATCGTCGGGCGGCTGCTCTACGAATTTGCCGTCACCATCATCATCGCCATCATCCTCTCCGGCATCATCTCGGTGACGCTGACGCCCATGCTCTGCGCCCGCGTGCTGAAGGCCGAGCACGAACAGCAGCACAACGCCTTCTACCGCTGGAGCGAGCGCACCTTCAACAACATCCAGGCTTCCTACGACCGCACCCTGCGCTGGAGCCTGGACCATCGCCGCACCATCCTGGGCGTGTTCTTCGCATCATTGGCGGCAAGCGTACTGCTGATGCAGGTGATGAAGCAGGACTTCCTGCCCGCTGACGATACCGGCCGCCTCCAGGGCAATATCCAGGCCGCCAACGGCACCTCCTTCGACCAGATGGCCCGGTACACCCAGGCTGTGGCCCGCACCATCGAGGCCGATCCGGATGTGACCGGCGCCATGGCCAGCATGGACGGCTCCAACGGCGCCGCCGGCACCAACAGCGCGCGCATGATGATGATCACCCTGCGTCCGCTCAGCGAGCGCAAATCCACCCCCGAAGAGATCATCGCCCGCCTGCGCCCCAAGGTTTCGCGCATTCCCGGCGTCAATGTCTTCCTCACCAACCCGCCCACCATCCGCCTGGGCGCGCGCGGATCCCGCTCAAACTACCAGTACACCTTGCAGGGCCTCGACCTGGAGCAGTTGCAGGAATATTCCGGCAAGCTGATGACCGAGCTTCGCGCCAAGCCGGGCTTCGTGGACATCACGTCCGACTATGAAGCGGCGATGCCGTCGGTGCAGGTGGATATCGACCGCGACCGCGCCGCCGCCTTCGGCGTCTCGCCCCTGCAGATCGAAACCGCGCTGGGCAGCGCTTTTGGCGGCCAGCGCATCTCGCAGATCAACACCTCGTCCAACCAGTATGAAGTGATCCTGGAGCTGCTGCCGCAGTTCCAGCGCGATGCCTCCTCGCTGGACCGAGTTTATGTCACCGGCAGCAACGGCACCCTGGTGCCGCTCACCGCCGTCACCAACACCCGCACCAGCACGGTGCCGATCTCGGTCAACCATGCGGGCCAGATTCCCGCCATCACCATCGCCTTCGACCTGGCCCCGGGCCGGGCGCTGTCGGACGCTGTTTCCGGCATCCGGCAGGCCTCCGAGGATATCGGGATGCCCGACTCCATCCAGGGCAATTTCCAGGGCACCGCGGCGGCGTTCGAGGACTCCACCAAGAACATGGGCGCGCTGCTGATCATCGCCATGGTGGTGGTCTACATCATCCTGGGCATCCTCTATGAAAGCTTCATCCACCCGCTGACCATTCTCTCCGGTCTTCCCAGTGCGGCGGTGGGTGCGCTCCTCACCCTCTACCTCGCCCATCTGTGCTTCCTGGCGGGCATCACCAAGACCGACATGTCGCTGACGCTCTACGCCTTTGTCGGCATGATCATGCTGATCGGCATCGTCAAGAAGAACGCCATCATGATGATCGACTATGCGCTGGGCCGGCAGCGCGAAGACAGCCGCGTCACGGCGGAAGCCGCCATCTATGAGGCGGCCATTACCCGCTTCCGCCCCATCATGATGACCACCATGGCCGCGATGATGGGCACCCTGCCCATCGCCTTCGGATGGGGCGCGGGCGCGGAATCGCGCCGTCCGCTGGGCCTGTGCGTTGCGGGCGGGTTGCTGCTGTCGCAGCTTCTGACGCTCTACATCACGCCGGTGATCTACACATATCTGGATCGCTACGCCCGCAAGATCGCGCCCAAGGCCAGCCCCATTCCGCTGCCCGCCGAGTAGCTAGCGCAAAAAATCGAAGTCGCAGCCGTCGGGCGCCTGGGTAACGCTGCGGTGGTACAGCGCCCCATAGCCGCGTGACGGTGCGTCGGGGCGCACATGCTCCGCCAGGCGCTTTTGAATTTCTTCGGCACTCACCAGCAGTTCGATGCTTTTCTTCGCCACCGACAGGCGGATGCGGTCGCCATTCCGGACCGCCGCGAGCGGCCCGCCGATCGCGCTTTCCGGCGCCACGTGCAGCACCACAGTGCCAAAGGCGGTGCCCGACATGCGGGCATCGGAAATCCGCACCATGTCTTTCACGCCCTGTCTGGCCAGCTTCCTGGGGATCGGCAGGTACCCCGCCTCCGGCATGGCGGCGGCCTTGGGCCCGGCATTCTTCAGCACCAGTATGTCATCCGCCGCCACATCCAGCGCCGGATCATCGATCCGGCTGGCCAGGTCTTCCAGGTTTTCGAACACCACGGCGCGGCCCTCATGCTCGAACAGGGATTCGGTGGCCGCAGCGCGCTTGAAGATCGCGCCCTGCGGCGCCAGGTTCCCCGACAGGGCGATCAAGCCGCCCACCTTCGACACCGGATCGGCGAATTCCCGGATCACCTTGCGGTCCACCCATTCGCCCTTGTCTTCCAGCCGTTCGCCCAAAGTGCGGCCCTCGACGTCAATAGTGTCCAGATGCAGTAAGGATTTGAGTTCGCGCAGCACCGCGCCGACGCCGCCAGCGGCGAAGAAATCCTCCATATAGCCTTCGCCCACCGGCTTCAGGTCCACCAGCACCGGCGTCTCGTCGGATATCCTGTTGATCAGCGCATAGGGAATCTTCACCCCCGCCCGCCCCGCAATGGCGGTCAGGTGGATGACGGCATTGGTGGAACCGCCCACCGCCAGCAAGACGCGCAAGGCATTGGCCACGGATTTTTCGGTGATGACCTGGCGCGGCGTGATGGGCTTGGCCGTCAGCGCCATGGCGGCACGCCCCGACGCCTCGGCGGCCAGCAGGCGCGCCGAATGCACCGCCGGAATCGCCGCCGTGCCCGGCAAGGCGATGCCGAGCGTTTCGCCGATGCAGGCCATGGTGCTGGCCGTGCCCATCACGGCGCAGGTGCCGCTGGTCACCGCCAGATTGCCTTCGATGGTTTCGATCTCGTCCGCATCGATTTCCCCGCCGCGATACTTTCCCCAGAAGCGGCGGCAATCGGTGCAGGCGCCCAGCCGCTCGCCCTTGTGGCGGCCGGTGGACATCGGGCCGGTGACCAGCTGCACGGCGGGAATATTGGCCGACAGCGCGCCCATCAACTGCGCCGGCACGGTCTTGTCACAGCCGCCGATCAGCACCACCGCATCCATCGGCTGGGCGCGGATCATCTCCTCGGTGTCCATCGCCATCAGGTTGCGGAACATCATGCTGGTGGGATTGAGGAAGACCTCGCCCAGCGAAATGGTGGGAAACACGCGCGGCAGGCCGCCCGCCGCCAGCACGCCGCGCGACACCGCCTCGACCAGTTCGGGCATGTTGCGGTGGCAATTGTTGAAGCCGGATTCGGTTGCGGCGATGCCGACAATCGGGCCTGCCAGCATGGGCGCGGAAATGCCCATCGAGCGCGCAAAGGACCGCCGCAGATACAGCGAGAAGTCGCGGTCGCCGTAATTGGTCAACCCGTTCGCGATGCCCTTCTTGCTCATGTCCCGGAATATCCTGCTTGCAGCCGCCAATGCGCTGGCCGGGACATTAATTTAGCCGACCGCACAGCGCCATGCCCCCATGAGAGCATTACCGCTGCGCGCGGCGGCGCTCGTAGCCCATATACTGCAGCACCGCAGTGGCGGCGATCGCCGCGAAGGCCAGCATCACCCAGGGCAGGTTGGGCTGCTTGATGCCCCACTGATAGGTGAATGTGTGCACGGCCATCAGCCCGAAGGCGGCGTAATTCCAGCGCTGCAACCGTTTCCAGCCCGGCGTGCCCAACTTGCGCAATGACGCGTCATTGGATGTCGCCAGCAGCGCCAGCAGGATCAGGACGGCAACAAGCCCGGTGAAATTGCCCAGCCCGAATATGTCATGGCGAAAGGGCTGAACGTGTTTGTCCTGCCAGTTCTCATAGATGTAATAAAGCCAGGGGCGGCCGCGCAGATGCTCGAAATTTCCCACCACGGCATGGAAGACGCCCGCCACACCCGCCCAGATGCCGAGGTCGCGGCGAAAATCCATCGAGATCGCCGCGCCGCGCCGCCGCTTCAAGAGCTTCCAAGGCCCGATCATCAGGCTCAGCCCGATCAGGAACAGTGCCGGATAGGCGCTGGCAAAACTCAGCCGGGTGATGACATCGGAATAATCGCGCGTCGCGTAAAGCAGCCCGGTTGCGGCCAAGGTGATAAAACCGGTCGGCAGATGATGGCGCCACAGGCGCTGCGACAGCCGATGCGAAAGCATGCGTTCCCGGGTCTTCTTTTTGCTTTTATTCCGCGATGATTCGCGCGAACACCATATTGCCACGGGGGGTGCCGCCATAGCCCAGCGCCGACGGGGCGAAGGCAAAGGCGTGCAGCGCCCCCAGCCCCAACTTCCAGTTTTCGCTCAGGTGCCAGTCATGCACCGCGCCCAGTGAAAGCTGCCCCACCCGGTTGACCTGGTGGTGCGGGCCCAGTTCGGCATTCTCCACCCATTCGCCGCGGGCAAAGACCGACCAGGGATCATTGGGTTTGAATGTGCCTTCCAGCACCACGCCGTGCAGCTTGGTGCCATCGCTGAGATCCTTCAGCCCCCAGGCCAGGGTGGCGGCGATGGAGGATTCATCGCCTACTCGCGCGAAATACTGGGCGCTGGCGGTGATGCGGGTTTCGTCTTCCGACGGATTCAACTGTTCGGGGCTGTTCAGATGACCCCAGCTTGTCTGCAGCGACCAGTGGCTGTCGGGGTTCCATGAAAGCCGCACGGCAGTGGAATCGAGCTTCGGCGGGTCGAAATTGAAACGGAACTGGTCCGGCTCGCGGCCGGTGAATTGCGACACTTCCACTTTCCAGGCGTCGTGGACAAAGCCGGCAGTGGCGACGCCGAAGGTGATGTGGGTGGAATCCAGCCAGTGATGGGTGATGGGCGCGGCGGGATTGGCGCTCGCGCTGGCCCGGTGCATGAAGGCGGGCGGCCCCAGCGCCGGTTCGCCCGGATAGCCCAGATACAAAAAGGCGGAATCGGTTTCGGACAGCTTGTGGCTGAAGCTGCCCGCCATTTCCATCACCAGGTCGTGAGGATGCTGGCGGTCCACCAGATGGCTGCTGCCATCGGCGGTCTCGCCGCTGGCCAGCAGCAGGGGATAGCCGTTGCGGCCCATGAAAGGATCGGGACTGAGCATCAGCCGCAGGTTCAGCGTGTCAGCCTCGGAGAAATCGCGCCGCGCCGCGCCCATCACCATGCCGGCGGGAAAGAGTTTCTCGGCCCCGCGCGCACCCGACTGGTTGCTGTACACGCCTGACAGGGACAAATGCCCCATCAGCGCCCAGTCGCCCGCCTGTGCATGCACACCGTTATGGGCGGCATCGTCGGGCTGCCAGCTGGTACCCGAGACGTCGCGGCTCATGGGATAATTGCCCAAGGTGCCGCGCATCGGCATTCCCGCCATCTGGTGCCCGGCATGGGGGTCGGCGGGCATCACATGACCCGCATGCGGATCAGGCGTGGCGTGCTGGTGTTCCTGCGCCAGGACCGGCGCGGCCAGGACCATCCCGGTCAGAAAAAAAGCGAAAAACGCATACTGCTCCCAATCGATCTTGAATCCCGGCCAGGCGCCTATTTGCCCGGCGCGGCGCCGCCCGCACCGTGCATCTTTTCGTGCATGGCATGACAGTCCATGGCCTTCTTGTCCACATCCTTCTGCCGCATCATCTTGCAGTGTTCCATCATGCCCATTTTCATTCCAGCTTTCATGTCCATCTTGGACGTCTCCGTGCCGGAACCCGGCGCAGCAGGCTGCGAAGGCGCGGGGTGATCGTGCGGCGCGGCCCCCTGCGCCCAGGCGGGCACGGCCAGAACAGTTATTGCGGCAACGGCGATCATGGTTTTCATGCATTTCTCCATTCTTGAATTTGCGGGAAGCTGACATTTTGCGCATTTTTGCGCGGCCTGGGCCTTGCGCCTGATCAATGTTCCAGGCGGGCTAATGCATGGTCAGCATCCGCACCGCCATTGCTATCATCATCAGATTCTCGGTCAGCGAGACAAAGCCCAGCGGCACGCTGGAATTGCCGCCGACGCAGGCGCATTTGAGTTCGCGCCCGTCCAGATAGACCGCCTTGAACACCGATACCGCGCCGATGCTGCCGATGAACAGCGCCAGCGGCGCCGACAGCCATGTCAGCACACCCGCGACCATCAGGATGCCCGCCGCACCTTCCGCGAAAGGATAGATATAGGAATACGGCACCCAGCGCCGCGCCAGGAGGTCATAACCCAGGAACATGGTGGAGAATTTCTCCAGGTCCTGCAGCTTGAGCAGCGCCGCCAGGGCCGCGACCATCGTGGACTGCCAGAGATGATCCAGCAGCGGCGCCATCACGGCTCCTTCTTGCTCTTGGAAAGGTCCCGCAGCAGTTTTTCGGCGTCGGCGACATCCTTGGAGGTGAGATTACCCGCCTCGATCAGCTGCGCCATCACCGGCTGCATGCGTCCGCCGAACATGCCCAGGAAGTCATCCACCAGCCGGCGCTGGGCGGCATCGCGGGAAATCAGCGGCTCGAAGATATGGGCGTTTCCGATCTTGCGCATCCGGCGCAGCGCCTTCTTGATCTCCAGCCGGTAGACCATGGTCTGCACCGTGGTGTAGGCGGGACGGCCCTTCTGCGGGAAGGTCTCCTGTATTTCGCGGATGGCCAGCGGCCCGCCGCTCCACAGCGCCTCCATGATCTGCAGTTCAAGCTTGCTGAGTTTGGGAAGCCGCATGACCGTTCCACCTACAACTGTAATAGATGCTAGCCCCGGCCCGTCGGCTTGTCGAGCGGCGGTCTTCAGTTTTCCAGCGGCACGCCCACGGCGCGCGGCGCCCTGTGGGCGCCTAATTTTCTAATGGCGCGCCTACGGCGCGCGGGCGCAACAGGTCGAACGGCCCGCACAGCAGCAGCCCGGCGATGAAGCCGCCCAGATGCGCCTGCCAGGCGATCAGCCCGCGCTGGCCGTCCGTCCCCAGGTCCATCATCGCCGCCAGCACGTTGATCACCGCCCACACCGCGCTGAACACCAGTATCTGGCGGGAGAAAAGCGGCATCAGCGGCTGCTGCGGCGCGCCCACCATCCAGGGGGCGGTGCGGCCCGGCATCATGCGGACCGCCGCCGCCATCAGGCCGGAAATGGCGCCCGAGGCCCCCACCACCGGCACCGCGCTGCCCCAGTTGAACGCCAGATAGGCGCCGGCGCCCGCCATGCCACAGACAACAAAGAAGACCAGGAACAGCAAGCCGCCGAACCGCCGCGCCACCACCGGCCCGAAGGCCAGCAGCCAAAGACAGTTAATTCCCAGATGGGTGATGTCGCTGTGCAGCCCCATATAAGAGACAAAGGGAAACACGCGTTCAAGCACTGTGCCAGGATCGGCCATGTGGCTTTCCAGAAAGGCACGGCTGTAACGGGCCGGCACCAGGCCATAGGCATAGACAAGGTCCTGGGAGCGGGCGTCGCTCGCCAGCATGCGCAGCCCGTGGCCTGCGGTTAACGCGCCGATCAGCCACAGCACGATGGCGGGCGCCTGGAAGACGGGCTGGCGCGGGGACTGGGGCTGCAGGAAAGCCATGGCGCTTCTTAAGGCGCTTCGCCGGCCTCGCCAAATCCGATGCCGCAAAGCCGTTTCAATTTGAAACAGCGCCGCCACGCCGGGGCGGCACAGCCGGCTGCGCCAGCCTGGCACAGCGCCATGGCCAGCCCCGTCCCCGCCGCCGAAGGTCCCGGCCGCAACCTTGCAAAAAACCCAGTATCGGCGGGCCTTCCCGCGCGCCGCTGTGCCGGGGCGAGACGCCAGATCCCTAACGCCGATTAAGAAACTGGCATGGCGGTTGCTCTGTTCGAGGCAACAGATTTTGGAAAAAGCCCATGACCCGTTCGAAGACCCTCATCGCCCTGGCCCTCCTCGCCACCACCGCCACCGCGGCCCAGGCGGGCGATTGGACCAATTCGGGAATGTACAACGGCTATGGCGCCAACATGAACCAGACCTCGGGTTACTCGCTGCGCGACGGCAACGGCAACCTCACCATGGTCGATGGCCGTCCCGTCAGCGCCCAGTACAGCCAGGGCTCCGGCGCCCAGTATGCCGGCGGCGGAGTTGGCATGGGCGGTGCAATGAACGCTTACGGACAGGCTACCGCGATCGGCAATCAGCTCTCGGTCACCGTCATTGGAAGTCGCAACACCACGATCATCGACTCGACGCAGATTAACAACGGCAACCAGACGGCAACCGCCGATCTGAACACGCACTGAAGAATTTCTAGGAAAGAAGGGAAGCCCCTCCCATGACTCGCCGCGCTCGCAAACACCTCTTCAAGCCCCTCGCCTGCCTCCTGGCCGTGCTGGCGCTTGAAGGCTGCATCAGCCCGACCCCCAATGCGGTCGGCCGCTATACCACCCCGATCGGTGGCGCGCCGGTGATCAGCAACGAAACCCCCTATTCCGCCGCCCTGCGCTGCATGGCCGGCTTCGTCCGCCAGCGCCCGGTCCGCATCGCGGTTGGCCAGATCGCCGACTATACCGGCAAGACCGAATCCGACGGCTCGGGCCGCAAGGTCACCGCCGGCGCCGCCCTGATGGCGATGAGCGCCCTGAACAAGGCCGGCGTGCACATGGTCGAGCGTTTCGACACCTCGGTGGCCGAAATGGAACTGAAGTATGCCAACAACAAGCTGATCGGCGACGAATCCCGTCCCAATCCGCAGCCCGGCGACTTCCGCAAGATCCTGGCGGGCTCGATCCCCGGCTCGGACTACTACATCGTCGGCGGCATCACCGAGCTGAACTTCAACATTCGCTCCGAGAATGCTTCGGGCAATGGCGGCGGCACCGGCACCAACGCCGCCACCGGCACCGCGGGCGGCAGCCTGTATGTGATGAATATCGGCATGGACCTGCGCCTGGTGAACACCAACACGCTGGAAGTGGCCGACGTGATTTCCTACCAGAAGCAGATCATCGGCCGCCAGGTTTCGGCCGGCGTGTTCGACTTCCTGGGCACCAACTTCTTCGACACCTCCATCGGCGAAAGCGCGCTGGAACCGGTGCAGCTGGCGGTCCGTTCGGTTCTGGAACGCGCCACCCTGGAAATGCTCACCCGCATCTATCGGGCGCCGGGCGGTTCCTGCGCCATCCCGCTGGGCACCATGGAAGATCCGCTGCGCGGCGCGGGCGAACGCCCCTACTATCCGCAGCCGGCTTATGGTCCCGCGCCCTACCAGCAGCAGCCCTATCCGGTTGCCTACGCGCCCCAGCCCTACAACGACAATTATCGCCAGTCGCCCTATCGCAGCTACGTTGCGCCCGAACCCGGCTTCGGTCTGCAGCTTCGCGCCGGCCTGTAACACCTAGCCAGAATTTCATAGCCCCAACCAACCGAATATCAGGAGTTCAAAATGTCCCTTCGCAAAATCCTTCTCGCCTCGGTCCTGCTGACAGTTTCCGCCACCAGCGCCTTCGCCACCGATGAATACGGCACCTGGAACGACAATTCCTACGGCGGCAGCGCCATCGGCAGCCTGACGGTCAACGACCAGATCAACACCCAGACCAACTGGTCGAACCTGTCGGGCGTTGTCGATACGGTGGGCGGCGATGTGGTGGCCCAGGGCGCCGCGGCCGGCAACCTGGTCGACATCATGACCATGGACAACACCCGCGTCTTCAACAACCAGATCGTCGGTTCGGGCGCCACCATCGGCTCCAACGTCATGATGGATGCCAACAATGTGTGGGGCAGCGTCGGCGTGAACAACCAGTCGCTCTGCAACGGCGCCAGCGTCTCGACCGATCCGGTCCTGACCGCCGTGAAGAACAACCAGGAATGCCACGCCAGCGATCCCTATACCGGGACCAGCGCCTTCGTGACCAACATTGCCGGCAATGCGGTTTTCCAGGGTTCGGCCATCGGCAACACCTTCGAGGCCGACTCCAACGCCGCAAACTTCCCGGTCTTCAACCGCCAGCTCAACACCTCGGGCGTGATCTCCAACATGGCCGTCAACGCCTTCAACGTCGGTGGCACGGTGGGCATGTCGTCCAGCGCCATCGGCAATACCTCCCGCGTCATCCACTACAATACGGGCGGTCACTAACAACCGGACAGCTCCGGGCTTCTAAGGGGCAAAATTAGAATCCCGGAGTTTTGGGGCGGGCGCGTTGGACATTCGCGCCCGCCTCATTCTTTTTTTGGCCCTTCAAGGGCCTGAAGGGCGGACAAAGGCGATCCGGGTTGATCTGGGTCAAATCCGCCGCACGGCGGACAGGGATAATCGCCCTTGCCCGCAAGGAAGCCTACAGATGACAGCGCGTGCGAAAACCGGCGAACCGCGGAGCGGCGGGCAAGACTCCGCCATCGCGAAAAAAACCTACAGGAAGACGCTCCACAGTCTGCAGGTCGAACTCGTCAAGCTGCAGCGCCACTTCATCGCCTGCGACGACAAGATCCTGATCATCCTGGAAGGCCGCGACGCCGCCGGCAAGGACGGCACCATCAAGCGCATCACGCAGCATCTCAGCCCGCGCGAAACCAGGGTCGTCGCACTCGGCAAGCCGTCGGACCGTGACCGCACCTGCTGGTACTTCCAGCGCTATGTTCCGCACCTGCCCGCCGCGCAGGAACTCGTCCTCTTCAACCGCAGCTGGTACAATCGCGCCGGCGTCGAGCATGTGATGGGCTTCTGTTCGCCGGCCGAGCATGAGGCGTTCATGAACTCCGTCCTGGACTTCGAGACGATGCTAATCCGCTCCGGCGTCAAGCTTTTCAAATACTATCTCGATATCAGCAGGGCCGAACAGAAGCGCCGCCTGGAAGACCGCAAGGCCGATCCCCTGACGCAATGGAAGAGCAGCCCAATCGACGGCCAGGCGCTGAAATACTGGAAGTCCTACAGCGCGGCGCGCGACGAGATGCTGGCGCGGACGCACAGCCCGACATCGCCCTGGACGCTGGTGCATGCCGATGACAAGCGGCAGGCCCGGCTGAACATCATCAAGGATATCCTTGACCGGCTGGACTATGCCCACAAGGACAAGCGCCTCACCCGTCCCGACCGCAAGATCGTATTTCCCTGTGACGCTTCAGATCTGAAGGCCGCCCGGCTCGCCGTTTGACCGCTGGTCCGCCCCTTTTGTGTTTTTGGCATCCTGATAGTATTGCGCACCCATGACCCTTCCCATCGACCTCGAAGCCTTTGAAGCTGCCGCGGTGGCGCAGCTGCCCTTCGCCTATGCCATGGTGCCGGGCTTTGTGAGGGCGGACGCGATACCCGCGATCAACGCCGACTTTCCCCTGGTCAGCCATCCCGGCAGCTTCCCGCTGCCCACCCTGAAATACGGCCCCGCCTTCGCGCGGCTGATGGACGCCATCCAGGGGCCGGAATTCCGCGCCGCCGTGGAGCGCAAACTGGGCGTCGACCTGACCGGGCGACCCACCATGGTGACGGCGCGCGGGCAGTCGGCGGCGCGCGACGGCCAGATCCACACCGACTCCCGCACCAAGCTCATCACCGTGCTGATCTACATGAACAATGCGTGGGAGGCGAAAACCGGACGCCTGCGCCTGCTGCGCGGACCCGGTGACCTGGAAGACGTCATCGCCGAAGTGCCGCCCGACCTCGGCACCATGCTGATCTTCAGGAACGAGCCAAATGCCTGGCACGGCTTTCACGCCTTTGAAGGCCCGCGCCGGGTGATCCAGCTCAACTGGGTGACGGATATGGGCGTGGTGCGGCGCGAACAATTCCGCCACCGCGTCAGCGCCTTCTTCAAGCGCCTGCGCGGCACCGCCGCGCCCGAACGCATGTAATCATGCGAAGCAGTTGCATGAGGTCCGGCGGGTGCGTCATCGACGCCCGGCGGCGGCAACCGCGGATTTCCGGCCTGTTTTGGCGAACCTGCATTCCTGATCACCGGAACATCCGGCCCGGCGTTGCCACCACAGGGGCGAGGGGCTAATTTATGATGGTGAAGAAGTCCCACCCTTTCCGAACCCTGTGCGCGCTGCTTTGCGTCGCGCTGGCGCTTGTCTTCACCGGCGCCGGCGCCGCCACCGTCATCATAGACGTCCAGCACATGACCGGCGCTTCCGGCAATCATGAGCAGGTTCTGTTCAGCAATATCTCGCTGGATGATCTCGGCCAGGATTCCACCAGGCATTCCGGCCATCCCGGCGGTCACCATCATCACGGCGACATTGCCACCGGCATGCCGCTGTTGCTGCAGACCGGCATCGCCATGCCCATCGTGACCGGCGACCGCAACCCCCTGACGCGCGATCATCTGCGCATCAGCATACGGCTGCCGCAGCCGGAACGTCCCCCAAGAGCCTAGTTCCCCAGCGTCGCCGTGCGCCTGACGCGCCGGCATCACCACGCCTGGTCAACGCTCTTTCGAGGACATCATGCATTCTCACGCTCCTGCGCGCGCGCGCACGCGGTTCATTCCCGCATTCCTTTTGCTGTCGGCAGCCCTGTGCGGTCCGGCCGGCGCCGATATTCTGCCGGTCACGCCCAGGCAGGCGCAGCATCTCGGCATCACCACCGCAATGGTCCGGCCCGCCACCGCCAAATCCCTGGTCTCGGTGCTGGGCCGCATCGCGCCCGCTCCGGGCGCAAGCGCGCCGGTGTCGGCGCCTTTCGCGGGCACCGTGAAAAGCCTGGTGCGGCTGGAAGGCGAAACCGTCCGCAAGGGCGACGTGCTCGCGATCATCACCAGCGCCGACATGCACGCCGCACTGGCCAGGTTGCGCGGGCAGGAAGCGCGTTACCGCAGCGCAAGGGCAGCGTCCGACCGGGCCAGGAGCCTGGTGAGTGAAGGCATCGCCCCCGCCAGCCGGGCCGAAGAAGCCGGCGCGGAAGCAGCAGCAGCAGCAGCCGAGCTTGCCTCGCTGCGCAGCGCCACCGCCCGGGCCAGCGGCGCGGAGGGCGGCGAATACCGCCTGCTGGCGCCGGCAGCGGGACGGGTGACATCCATCGCCGTATCCCCCGGCGATCAACTGACCGCGATGCAACCCGTGCTGGCGATCCAGACCGGCAACGCGGTCTGGGTCGAGGGCGCCTTGCCCGCCGCCATGGCGGGCCAGGTAGCCGCCGGCGACAGCGTGCAGATCGAGGGCAGCGGCGTGACCGGCCAGGTCATGGGCGCGGGCACCAGCATCGACCCGCGGACTCGCAGCGCCATGATCCGGGCGCGACTGACCAATCCGGGAGCGCTGGTCAGCGGCCAGACGGTCCGCCTTTCCATCACCCGCAAGGTCGATGCCGGAAGCTTTACGGTGCCGCGGGGCGCCGTGGCGCAGGGCACCAGCGGCCCGGTGGTGTTCGTGGCCCGCAACCGCGGATTCGAACCCGTCGCCGTGCGCGTTCTGGGACGCGGCGCGGACGCCGCCACCGTTACCGGCGCGTTGCGCGCGGGTGACCGTGTCGCGGTGACCGGGGTCAGCGAACTCAAGTCCATCGGGACCCGGAAATAGCCATGCTGCGCAAATTGATCGAGTTTTCCCTCAGCCAGCGCATGGTGGTGCTGGTGCTGGCGGCGCTGCTGGCCGGCGCGGGCGGTTACGCCTTTTCGCGGCTGCCCATCGACGCCTATCCCGACATCTCGACCACCCAGGTCAAGCTGATCCTGAAAGCCCCCGGCATGACGCCGGAGGAAGTCGAGCAGCGGGTGATCGCCCCCCTGGAGCTGGAGCTGCTGGGCATTCCCAACCAGGTGATCCTGCGCTCCATGGCCAAGTACGCCATCGCCGACATCACCATCGATTTCACCGACAGCACCGACGTCTATTGGGCGCGCCAGCAGGTCAGCGAGCGGCTGGCCGAGGGAATGGGCGCGCTTCCCGACATCGTCACCGGCGGACTGGCGCCCATCGCCACGCCCTTGTCGGAAATCTTCATGTTCACCGTGGAAGGCGGCAATCTCAGCCTGGCGGAACGGCGCACCCTGCTGGACTGGACCATCCGTCCGGCGCTGCGCACCATTCCCGGGGTGGCCGACGTCAATGCCCTGGGCGGCTTCGTCAGCAGCTTCGAGGTGGTGCCCGACGATGCCGCCCTGCTGTCCGCCGGGCTGCGCATTGCCGACATCAAGTCGGCCATCGAGCAGGCCAACCGCAATGACGGCGCGGGCCGGGTCAGCGACGGCGAGGAAGCGCTGATCGTGCGCGCGGTGGGCGCCATCCGCACCCTGGACGACTTGCGCGAGGTGATGGTGAAAAGCAGCACCGGCAACACCGTCCGCCTGGGCGATATCGCTTCCATCCGCACCGGATCTCTCACCCGCTATGGCGCGGTGACAAAGGACGGCAAGGGGGAAGCCGTCCAGGGCCTGGTGCTGGGCCTGCGCGGCGCCGACACCGGCGCCGTGGTGGCGAATGTGCGCGCCCGGCTGGAGGAGATGAAGCCCAACCTGCCGCACGGCGTGCAGGTCCATGTCTTCTACGACCGCGCCGACCTGATCGACCGCGCCGTCGCCACCGTCAAGCATGCGCTGCTGGAAGCCACGGTCCTGATCGTGCTGCTTCTGCTGCTGTTCCTGGGAAATCTGCGCGCCGCCATCGTGGTCTCGCTGACCCTGCCCTTCGCCGCCATCAGCACCTTTCTGATGATGTCGGTATTCGGACTGACGGCCAACCTGATGAGCCTGGGCGGACTGGCGATCGCCGTCGGCATGCTGGTGGATGCCGCGGTCGTGGTGGTCGAGAATACGGTCGAGCAACTGTCGCATCACCGCGATGGCGGCAGGATTCCCATGCTGCACCTGATCTATCGCGCCGTCTGCGAGGTCGCGGTTCCGATCGCGTCGGGCATCGCCATCATCTGCCTGGTGTTCCTGCCGCTGCTGTCCCTGCAGGGGCTGGAGGGCAAGCTGTTTGCGCCCGTGGCGCTGACCATCATTTTTGCCCTGTCGAGTTCGCTGCTGCTGTCGCTCACCCTCATCCCGGTGATCGCCTCGCTGGTGCTGAAGCCGGGCCATCATGGCGAGGCCTGGCTGATGCGAAAGCTGATGCCGCTTTATTCCACCGCCCTCGCCAGGGTTCTCATCGCGCCAAAACGCCTGTTCATCGGCGTCGGCTGCGCCTTCGCGGTGGCGGCCCTGGCCTACATGATGGTCGGCAAGACCTTCATGCCGACCATGGATGAAGGCTCCATCATCGTGCAGCTCGCCAAGCTTCCCTCCATCACGCTGGCGCGCTCGGCGCAGGTGGACAGCATGGTACAGCGCGCCATCCTCGACCGGGTGCCCGAAGTCCGCGAAGCCATCGCCCGCACCGGAAGCGATGAAATCGGCCTGGACCCGATGGGACTGAACGAGACCGACCTGTTCCTGAGCCTCAGGCCGCGCAGCGAATGGCAGGCTTCGAGCAAGGAGGCCGTCGTCGACAAGCTGCGCGCCGTGATGAAG
>CANKIV010000018.1 GCA_947482125.1 Alphaproteobacteria bacterium | reverse complement strand
TCGGCATCCGGGCCACCTTGCTGGCGGGCGCCGCGGTGATGGGTCTCGCCTTTCTCTGCCTGGCTCGCACCGACGGTCTGCTGCTGTACCTGATCGGCACCTCGCTGGCGGGGCTTGGCTTTACCCTGCTGGACACGGTGCCGGGCACGTATCTCCTGTCGCGGCAGTTCGCGCGGCCGTCCTTTGCCTTCGGTCTGTATTTTACCATCGGCGGGCTGGGCGGAGTCGCCGGGCCGCTGCTGTTTTTCGGGGTGATGGATTTCACGGGCCATTGGCGCAGCTATTGGCTGGTGGTCGGCATTATCGTGGTGCTGGTCGCCATGGCAGCGGCGTTTCTGGTGGACACCACAACGGACGTCACGGCGGCCGGTGCGGGCGATCCGGAGATTTCCACCGAAGACTGGACCATGCGCGACGCATTGCGCACGCCGCAATTCTGGATCATCGCCGCCGCCTACAGCGCCTTCCTGTTCTGCGGCATCACAGTCAATTCCGTATCGGTGGCCCATCTGACCCAGCATGGCGTGACCTCGGTGATCGCGGGCAGCCTGATGAGCCTGGAAGCATTTTTGAATGCCGGGGCGCGGCTTGCCGGTGGCGTCCTGACCCGTTTTGTCAGCGCGCGCTTGCTGCTGATTGTGGCGCTAGGCTTCCTGATTGCCGGGTTGCTGGCGCTGGGGGTGGCGCGCGATACGCCGATGTTGCTGGTTTACGCGGCGGGCATCGGCATCGGCTACGGCCTGACCTTCTTTGCCGCCAGCATCCTGCTGCTGGATTATTTCGGGCGCGGCCCCTATCTCGAGCTGTTCGCCACCGTCAACCTGATCTCGACCGCCGGCGCGGTGGCGCCGACCCTTGCAGGGCTGACGCGCGACCAGACCGGGGGCTTCGCGCCATTTTTCTTCGCCCTGGCGGTGGCGGTTGGCCTTGTGTTGCTGGCGGTGGCGATGATGCGCGTGCCGCACAAGAGAGCCGCATGAAGGAATATGGCGTGTTCTTGCCGGTGGCGAACGGCGGCTGGATCGTCAGCCGCACCACGCCGCTGCTGGATGGTGGCTGGGCGCAGAACCGCGATGCGGCGCTGCTGGCGGAAGCCGAATGTTTTGATTTCGTGATGGCGATGGGCAAGTGGCGCGGTTTCGGCGGCGACACATCCCATTGGGGCACATCGCTGGAAGCGGTCACCATGATGGCGGGCATCGCCGCCGTCACCAGCAAGGTCAAGATATGGGCGACCCTGCATGCTATCCTGCACAATCCGGCGGTGGCGGCGAAAATGATTTCCACCCTGGATCATATTTCCGGCGGCCGCGCCGGACTGAATATCGTGGCCGGCGCCTATCGCGGCGAGTTCGAGCAGATGGATGCCTGGGACGAAAATCTCTCCCATGACGCCCGCTATGACCTGACCGAGGAATGGACCAAGATCGTCAAGCGGCTATGGACCGAACCTGGCGTCTCCTTTGACGGCAAGTATTTCACCTTCCGCGACTGTGTCAGCGAGCCCAAGCCGCTGCACCGGCCCTTCCTGATCTGCGCCGGCATGTCGGCGCGGGGTTTCGACTTTTCGGTGCGCGAATGCGACGGCTGTTTTATCGGCGGCAGCGATGCGGCCGAGACCCGCGCGGCGTCGCTGCGCGCCAAGGCGCTGGCAAAGGAACTGGGCAAGACCATCAGGACTTATTGCATGATGACGGTGATCACCGGCACCACGGACGCCGAAGCGCAAGCACGCGCCCAGACCTACCGCGAGGGACTGGACGAAGGCGCGGTGCGCGGCATGCTGGAAAGCTATGGCCTGTCCGGTAATGCCATGACCGAACGCTCGCAGAATGCCTTCATGACCCAGACGGTGGTGGGATCGCCCGCCACCTGCGCTTCCCGGATCGAACAGTTCCTGCGCGACTGCGAGATCGATGGGCTGATGTTCATTTTCGATGACTACAGCCAGGGCTTGCGCGTTACCGGGCGCGAGATTCTCCCGGCGCTTCGCAGAGCCTTCGCATGACCGACAAGGACCCGGCCTTGCAGCCCGAATGGGTCGCGCCCCATCGCACCGCACTGATCCTGATCGACATGCAGGTCGACTTTGGCGGCCCTGACGGCCGGATGGCCCAGCGCGGCGCCGATGTGAAACCGGCCCAGGCGGCGGTGGAATGCGCCGCGGCGCTGGCGGCTGCGGCGCGCGGGGCAGGGGTCAGGGTGGTGTTCGTGCGGCTGCTCACCCAGCCCGGCACCGAGACGGTGATCGCGCGCGAGGCCAAGGCGCGGCATGACAAGGACGAGCCCGATCTTTGCGTCCAGGGCACGCATGGCGCGGAGTTTATCGGGCCGCAGCCCATGACCGGCGAGGCCGTGATTTCCAAAAGCCATTTCAGCGCCTTTGCCCGAACCGGCCTGGCCGAGCAGCTGCATGCGCTGGCTGTGGACACGCTGGTGCTGGCGGGGCTGACGACGGAATGCTGCATAGCCTCCTCGGCCTGGGACGCGTTCGAGCGCGACTTCCACATCTTCATCGCCTCTGATGCCTGCGCCGCTTATGAGGATGGCCTGCATTGCGAGGCGCTGCGGGCCCTCAGAATGAGCGGGGCGATCCTGGCCACCACCGCAGAATTCGCCCAGGCGTGGAAAAAAACTATATAAATCAATTGGATATTAGAAAAGGTGGTTGCGACCGCCAGCCACGCTGGCTAATTGCTGTAAAATGTTACATAACATTTTCAGATGCGAACTCCCCTGACCATACGCTTGGTCCTGCTGGCCGTCTGCTGGACCGCTCCCGCCGTCGCGCTGGACGTCGAGTCCGTGACGGTGACCGAAGACGTGGTGCGCCTGCTGCACCCCGGTGCCAACAGCGCGGCTTTCGGGCTGGACAAGCCGCTGCTGCAAACCCCGCGCGCCGTCACCCTGATCAGTGACACCACCATCGCACGCTATGGCGTCGAAGCGCTCGACGACCTCACCGCCATCACCCCTTCGGCCTATACCGCCAGTTACTATGGCGTCGAAGGCGCGGTGTCCTTGCGCGGCACTCTGGCGGAAAATTATTTCCGGGGCTTCAAGCGTGCGGAAAATCGCGGCACCTATTCCACCCCGCTGGCCAATGCGGCGGGTCTTGAGATCCTGCGCGGGCCGCCGTCGCCCATCTATGGCGCGGGCAAGGTGGGCGGGCTGGTCAACTTCCTGCCCAAGACGGCGGGCGCCAGCGACGCCTTCGGCGGCGAAGTCACTGTCAGCTATGGCAGCTATTCCAAACGCCAGCTTACCGGCCAGCTCAACGCCCCAATCACGCTGGGCGATGCCTCGGGCGGCATCCATGCCTATGGCGAGATCGATGATTCCTACAGCTTCTATCGCGGCCTGCATCCCAGCCATCAGTTGCTGGAATTGTCCGGCACCTTGAATGCCGGCGACTGGCGGCTGTCGGCGGACTATCTCTATTTCCGTTCCAGCGGCCAGGTGCAGACGCCGGGCTGGAATCGCCTGACCAAGAACCTGATCGACAATGGCACTTACGTCACCGGCCGCGACACGTCGCTGACCGACGCCGACGGCAATGGTCGGCTGACCCTGAACGAGCTGGGCGGCAATCCCTATTTCTTCGATCCGAATTTCAAGGCCCTGGCCTGTACCGGCTGCACCGACGCGGCCCACCGTCTCGATACCGGGTTCGGTACGACCCAGCTCGACCCGCGCACAGTCTATATCGCCAAGGGCGTGGATTTTTCCAACACCGATACCCACACCGCCCTGCTGGAAGCCTCCCGTCCGCTGGGCGCTGGAACGCTGCGTCTGCAATTGTTCGGCGACACTTTGGCCAATGACCGTTTCGTCTCTTACGGTTTTCCCGGTTCCTACCGCACCCAGATTGCCGAAGCGCGGCTGCGCTATGATCTCAGGCGTGAAATCGGCGACGTGAAAACCCAGACCGTGGCAGGCGCCTCGTACCGCTACGTCCATGCGGTCGGCCGCGAAAGCTTCAACAGTGGCGTTATCGCGTTGGACCGGCGAGACATCAGCTTTGGTCCAGCCGCCAACGACATTATCGACTCGCCCTTCAATATCGATCCACCCGGCAGCATCGGGCTGGGATGGGAAAACAATGTCCACACCAATACTGGCAATGCGGGTGTCTTTGTCACCAGTGATGCGGTCTGGAACAATTTCGATCTGACGGTCGGCGGGCGTTATGACGCTTACAATGTCCGCTCCACCGATAGCGGCGTGCTGGCCTTCGCGCCCGCCACCGGGCGCGGCAATGCCGGTCGCTTCACCTGGTCCGCCAGCCTGTCCTACACCACGCCCTGGGGCCTGGTGCCCTATGTCACCACCGCCAGGAATTCGGCGATCGAAATCGGCCAGGCCAGCCAGGTCTCCACCAGCTTGCTGGCCGCGCGCAGCTGGCTTTCCAATTCCTTCCTCAACGAAGTGGGCGTGAAGTTCAGCCTGCTCGACGATCACCTGCAGGGCAGCCTGGACTGGTATGTCCAGAACCGCACCCGGCTGCAGCAGGGCGGCGGCGTCACCAATGTCGTGGGCACCCGCGCCAAGGGCGTGGAGCTGGAATTGCGCTATGTGGTCAGCGCCAATCTCAGCCTGACCCTGGCCGCCAGCCAGCAGCACACCACCATCAAGGGCCCGGACCACAGCTTCGCCTATCTGCCGGCGAAGAGTTTCGGCATCGCGCCGCAGGATGGCTTCGGCGGCGGCTATATGGTGTTCGACTTCTCCACCCTGCCGGGACGGGGCGGCGACTATGAAGACACGCTGCTGCCCCATGCCGTGATCAGTCCCTATCTGACCTGGACCAGCGATCCCAGGGACTGGGGCCTGTGGGGCGCGAGCCTGGGCGGCACCTATGTCGGCAAGACCCGGCAGACCGTGCCCGATGGCATCGTCTTTCCCGCTTATGTCACCGTGAACGCTTCAGCCTTCGCGCAATGGGATGTGTGGGAAGCCGGCCTGAATGTGAACAACCTGGCCGATGCGCGCTATTTCACGCCCGATGCCGACACCTATGCCAATCTCGGCGCCCTGCCGGGCATGGGCCGCATCTGGAAGCTGACTGTGAAGCGGCTGTTTTAGCGCTGGAATAGAAAACTACTCACCGCTTTGTCATCACCGCGCCGCGATTCGCGCCTCCCCTTGGCTTAGGCTTTCGCCAAACGAATCTGGGGCGCCCAATGAACAAGAATCAGCGGCTGTTGCTCATTGCCGGTGGTGCGGGCGCTGCCGTTCTGGCCATGGCGCTGGTGGCGGTGTGGCTCCTGGGCGGCCGTGGCGCCGGTCCCAATGATGGCCTTTTCACCCGGCTGCAGAGCGGCCTCAGTGCCGTCACCAGCGGCCTGACCCCGCCGCCGCTGGAAGCCGCCAGGGACTTCGCCTTCCGCCGCCTGGAGATCGATGTCTCCAAGCCCCAGGCCGAAGCCTGCCTGGTGTTCACCCGGCCCTTGGATGCCAGCGGCAAGATCCATTACGAGGATTATATCACCCTCGATCCGGTCACCCGCATCGCCGCCCGGGTGGTGGATACGCGGCTGTGCCTTTCAGGCCTTGCCTTCGACAAGGCCTACAATGTGACCCTCAAGACCGGTCTGCCCGCCGCCACCGGCGAAAAGCTGCTGGCCGAGGAAACCGTGCCGGTGGAGCTGCGCGACAAGCCATCCCTGGTGCGTTTTGTGGGCGGCATCATCCTGCCACGCGACAATGCGGCGGGCGTGCCGGTCACCACCGTCAATATCGACCGGCTGTCGCTCAAGATCATCCGTGTCGGCGACCGTCTGCTGTCGCAGATCGAAACCGGCACGGTCGACCAGACCACGCTCTATTCCTGGGACAGCAAGCAGCTCGAGAACAACCAGGGCACCCTGGTGTGGCAGGGCAGCATGGCCGTGGACAATGTGAAGAATGACAGCGTGGTGACGCTGGTTCCGATCCGCGACCTGCTGAAAGACCGCAAGCCCGGCGCCTATGTGTTGATCGCCCAGGATGCTGCCAAGAAGCCCGCCAGCGAGAATGACTACAGCGGCGAACAGATGGCGATGCAGTGGGTGGTGGATTCCGACATCGCCCTCACCAGCTTCACCAGCGCCAATGTCTCTTCGGGCGCGGGCCTGACGATCTTCGCCCGCTCCTACAACCGCGCCACGGCGTTGCCCGGCGTGCGCCTGGCGCTTGTCGCGCGCAACAACAGCCAGCTTGCCTCCGTCACCACCGACGGCAATGGCCGCGCCGATTTCGATTCCGGACTGCTGCGCGCCACCGGCGGCGACGAGCCGGTGATGGTGATGGCCTATGGCCGCGAGGGCGATTTCAGTTTCCTGGACCTGCGCCGTTCGGCTTTCGATCTGACCGATCGCGGGGTCGGCGGGCGCGCCTCGCCCGGCCCCGTGGACGCCTTTCTCTATACCGAGCGCGGCATCTATCGCCCCGGCGAAACGGTCTATGCCACGGCGATGCTGCGCGACCGCATCGGCGCGGGCATCACCGCGCCTTTGACTTTGGTGGCGCAGCGCCCTGATGGCCTCGAGGTGGGGCGCATCACGGTGGCGGGCGACAGGCTGTCGGCCGGCAGCGCCGCCTGGACTTTGCCCTTGTCGCAAAGCGCGCCGCATGGCCGCTGGCAGATCGCGGCCTATGTCGATCCCAAGGCGCCGGCGGTGGGCCGGGTGCAGTTCGATGTCGCCGATTTCGTGCCGCAGCGTTTGAAAGTTACGCTTTCGGCACTTGACAAGAGCATCAAGCCGGGCGGCGACTTCCGGGTGCGGGCGGAAACCCGCTTCCTCTATGGCACGCCGGCCGCGGGCCTTGGCGGCGACGGGGAGGCCACCATCCTGGCCGACTCCAATCCCTATCCGCAGCATCACGGCTTTCAGTTCGGGCGGGTGGACGACAGTTTCTCCGAGACCAAGGTCAGCCTGACGGTGCCCAGCACCGATGCAGCGGGCATCACCACCGTCACCGGCAATACCGGGGCGCTGGCTGACACCACCTTGCCGCTGAAGGCCGCGGTGCGCATTTCGATCCAGGAGCCGGGCGGACGCACTACCGACCGGATGATCAGCATTCCCATTCGCACCCATGACGTCGCCATCGGCATCCGCCCGGTGTTCGAAGGTGGTTCGGTGCCCGAAAATGCCCGCGCCGGATTTGAAGCCATCGCGCTGGACGCCGAAGGCAAGCGCATCGCGCTGTCCGGCCTGACCTTTTCCTGGGTGCGCGAAGACACCAACTACCAGTGGTTCCAGAGCAATGGCGAATGGCGCTACCAGCCCACCACCCGTGACCGGCTGATCAGCAGCGGTGGTCTTGCCATAGGCGCCGGTGCGGCGCTGAAGCTGGAACAGGCGCTGCCCTATGGCACCTATCGCCTGACCATCAGCGATCCCAAGTCCGGCGCCGCGTCATCGGTGCGCTTCTATTCCGGCTGGTCGGCCTCCAGCGCCGGCGACCGGCCCGACCGCATTCCGGTTGCCGCCGACAAGCCGTCCTATGCCCCCGGATCGGTGGCGCGTGTGCGCATCAAGCCGGACGCCAGCGGCAAGGCGCTGGTGGTGGTGGCGGGCGACCGCGTTTTCTCCTCGCGCCTGATCGAAGCGCCCGCCGGCGGCACCACCGTGGACATTCCGGTTTCCGCCGAATGGGGCGCGGGCGCCTATGTGCTGGTGACGGCCTATCGACCGCTCGGCAGCGTCAAGGGCCGCGAGCCGGTGCGCAGCATCGGCCTGGCCTGGCTGGGCGTGGACAATGGTCCGCGCACGCTGAGCATCGCCATCAGTGGCGGCGAAAAAATCCGTCCGCGCCAGAAGATCACCTTGCCGGTGACCATCAAGGGGCTGGGCAGCGAAGAGGCCTTTGTCACCGTGGCGGCGGTGGATGAGGGCATCCTGCAGCTCACCGATTTCAAGTCGCCCGATCCTGTCGGCCATTATTTCGGCAAGCGGCGGCTGGGCGTGTTGATGCGCGACGATTATGGCCGGCTGATCCGCGCTGAAAAGGGCGCGGTGGGCGCCATGCGCGAAGGCGGCGACGGCTTTGGCGGCCGCGGCCTCACCGTGGTGCCGCAACGTACCGTGGCGCTGTTTTCCGGGATCGTGAAACTTGGCGCCGGCGGCACCGCCAACATCACCCTCGATATTCCCGACTTCAATGGCTCGCTGCGCCTGATGGCGGTGGCCTGGAGCGCCGACAAGCTGGGCCATGCCGACCGCATGCTGATCGTGCGCGATTCCGTCGTGGCCGATCTTGTCTTGCCGCGCTTCCTGGCGCCGGGCGATACCATTGGCGCGGCGCTGAACCTCGACAATGTCGAAGGCGGCCCCGGCGCCTATACCGCCACCATCCAGACGCGCGGGCCGGTATCGCTGGCGGGCGGCGCCCAGACGGTGGTGACGCAAAACCTGAACCGCAAGCAGCGCGTGCTGCTGCCGGTGCAGTTGCGCGGCGCCGGGCTCGGCATCGCCAATATCACCCTCGATGTGACCGGCCCGGGCGGTTTCAAGGTCAGCCATGCCTGGCCGATCCAGGTGCGCGCCGCGCAACTGGACGTTTCGCGTGAAGAGGAACTGCCGCTGCCGGCGGGCGCCACTTACACCGCCAACCGCGCGGTCATTTCCGATCTGGTCGGCTCGACCGCCAGCGTCACCATCAGTGTCTCGGCGGCGCATGGCTATAACAATGTCGCGGGCCTTCTGAAGTGGCTGGACAAGTATCCCTATGGCTGCCTGGAACAGACCGTCAGCCGCGCCGCACCGCTGCTGCTGTTCAACGACCTGGCCGATCTGGCGGGCCTGCCGCGCGACAATGCCTTGCGTCCGCGCGTCCAGGCCGCGATCGACCAGGTGCTGGACATGCAGAATTATGCCGGCAATTTCGGCATGTGGGGACCGGGCAGCGAGGCGGACAATTTCCTCAGCGTCTATGCCCTGGATTTCCTCCATCAGGCCAAGGTGAAGAATTATGTCGTGGCCAATGACGCGCTGACGCGCGGCACCAACTGGCTGAAAGCCACCGGCACCTCGGACAGCAGCGACGATCTCACCCGCGCCTATGCCTTCTATGTGCTGGCGCAGAACGGCCAGGCCAATGTCTCCGACCTGCGCTACTTCAGCGACACCAAGGTGGCGGCGATGCGTTCGGCGCTGGCCGCTTCCCTGACCGGTGCCGCCGCCGCCCAGGTCGGCGACCGCGCCCGCGCCGAATATGGTTTCCGCAAGGCCCGTGACCTGATCGCCAGCGCCGATCCCGCCAGCTATCCTCACGATGTCTATGGCTCGCTGCTGCGCGACCTTTCCGGCGCGCTGGCGCTGGCGGCGGAGAACGGCAAGGCCGACCTGGTGCCGCAGTTCCTGGACAAGGCCAAAACCCTCAGCACGAAGATCGAAGACACCACCACCCAGGAAAAAGGCTGGATGCTGCGCGCCGCCTATGCGCTCACCCGCCAGAAGCTGCCGCTCAATGTCACCGTCAATGGCGCGCCCGCTGCCCCCCGCAGCGGTGCGGTGCGGTTGACGCCGACCCTGACGCAGCTGGGCACCGGCATTGTGATCGCCAATCGCGGTGATGCCTCGGTCTGGCGTTCCACCGCCGTTACCGGAACCCCCAGTGCACTTCTGCCCGCCTCTGCCAACGGCCTGACCCTCAGCAAGAGCATCTGGACCATGTCGGGCGCGCCCGCCGATATTTCCAGCCTGCGCCAGAACGACCGGGTGATCGTCCAGATCACGGGGCAGATGCCCAACGACCTCTACCGCCAGATGGGCGTGATCGATCTGTTGCCGGCGGGCCTGGAGATCGAGCAGCCGCTGGTGGGCAACGACGCCAAGGCCTATCCCTTCCTGGGCGGATTGACCGATACCAGCCGCCAGACGGCGCGGGATGACCGCTATATCGCCGCCTTCGATATCGGCCAGCGTTACCGCCCCGTGGGCCGCAAGGGGCCGGAGCCGACGCCAGCCTTTCGCATCGCCTATATCGCCCGCGCCGTCTCGGTGGGACAGTTCGCCCTGCCGGCGGCGCATGCCGAGGACATGTATGCGCCGGCCATCCGGGCGCGTACCGCGGTGGGACAGCTCAACGTCAACCGATGAATGTCGTGCGGCATCGCCTGATCGTCGGCGCCTTTGGCGCCTTCGGGTGCCTGTGCGCCCTGGCGACGGCCGACCGCGCCAACCCGCCCGACATGACCCGTGCCGTCACCCTGTCGCCGGAAGTCACGGCGAAGGATGGCTCCCTCCTGCGCGCCTTTCTCAGCAAGGATGGCGCCTGGCGGATCCGGACCACGCCCGATCAGGTGGGGCCGCGCTATCTCGCCATGCTCAAAGCCTATGAGGACAAGCGCTTCGACCGCCATGGCGGCTTCGACAGCGCCGCGCTGCTGCGGGCCGCATGGCAGCTGGCCAGGGCCGGTCATGTCGTCTCCGGCGGCTCGACCCTCACCATGCAGGTGGCGCGGCTGCTGGAGCCCAATCCCCATTCCCCGCCATACAAAGTCTTCCAGATCATCCGCGCCCTGCAGCTGGAGGCGCGTTACTCCAAGGACGAAATCCTTTCGCTGTACCTGACCCTGGCGCCGATGGGCGGCAATCTGGAAGGGGTGCGCGCCGCATCGCTCTCCTATTTCGGCAAGGAGCCTGCGGCGCTGGACCTGGCGCAGTCGGCGCTGCTGGTGGCGTTGCCGCAATCGCCCACCCGTCAGCGTCCCGATCGTCATGCCCGCGCCGCGCGCACCGGGCGCGACAAGGTCCTGGGCCGCATGGTGGCGGTGGGCGTGGTCAGCGCCGGCGACGCCAAGATCGCGATGCAGGACGGCGTGCCGTTCGCCCGCCAGCCCATGCCGCTGAATGCGCCGCATCTGGCGCAGCGGCTGGTGCTGAAACACAAGGCGACGCACATCGCGACCACGCTGGATGCCGGCATCCAGGCCGCCGCCGAACGCCTGGCCCTTCAGGAGCGCGCCTATTTCGACGATACCGCCGATGTCGCGCTGGTGGTGGTCGAAAACAAAAGCCGGAACATTATCGCCTATGTCGGCGGCACCGATTACTGGGGGCGCGCCGGGCAGGTGGACCTGGCCGCCCGCGCCCGTTCGCCCGGCTCGGCGCTCAAGCCTTTCATCTACGGCCTGGCATTCGACAATCTGCTGCTGCATCCCGCCAGCCGGATGGAAGACGTGCCCACCACCTTCGGCGATTATGCGCCCAGGGATTTCGATGGCGTGTTCCTGGGCGCGGTGACGGCGCGCAGTGCGCTGCAGATGTCGCTGAACATTCCCGCCGTGATGATCCTGGACCGGGTGGGGCCGCTGGCTTTCACCCTGTCGCTGCAGAATGCCGGGGCGCATCTGGCCTTTCCCACCCGCGACGCGCCCAGCCTGCCGGTGGCGCTGGGGGGCTTGGGCATCTCGCTGTCCGACATCGCCATGCTCTATGCCGGCATTGCGGAGGGCGGCACGGCGCGCGGCCTGCGCACCATCAAGGATGCGCCCGCCGCACCTCCGCATCGCCTGTTCGGTCCTGTCGCGGCTTACTATCTGCGTGATGTGCTGAGCGGCGTGGGTCTGCCGGACGGCTGGGCGATGGGGCAGGGGCTGTTGAGGAAACGCAGCATCGCCTTCAAGACCGGCACCTCCTCTGGCTATCGCGATGCCTGGGCGGTGGGTTTTTCCCATGACTATACCGTGGCGGCATGGGTGGGCCGTGCCGACGGCACGCCGCGCCCGGGCCATGCCGGACGCGAGGTGGGCGCGCCGATCCTCTTGAAGATGTTCGGCCAGTTGCCGCCCGACCGCCGCGACGCGCCGCCGGTGCCTGCCGGAGCCCTGCTGGTGCGAGCTACCTCTGAGCTGCCGCCGTCGCTGCGCCTTTTCCGCCATGAGACGGACGCGCCCGCGGCGCCGCAGATGGCGCAGGTGCCGCCGCCGGCAATAGCCTTTCCGCCCAATGGCGCGGTGGTGCCATTGCCCGATGCAAAGTCCAAGGACCCGTCTCTGCAGTTCAAGGCCGATGGCGGGCGAGCGCCTTTGACGTGGCTGGTGAATGGCGCGCCGCTCGGCAGCTTCGACCGTTTCGCGCCGGCGCTGTACACGCCGCAAGGCGAAGGTCTGGCGCGGATCACGGTGGTGGATGCCGATGGCCGCAGCGACACCAGCGAAATCCGCTTCAAGAAAATCCGCTAGCGGGTGCTGACGTCTTTATCCAGCATCGCCAGCAGCGCGGCGGTGGCAAAACCGTCGGCCACCACGCTTTTGGACTTCTGGTAGGCGCGCAGCGCCGCGCGGGTGCGCCGGCCCAGCACGCCGTCGGCCCCGCCCGGATCGAAGCCAAGCCTGGCCAGCGAATCCTGGAAGCGCAAACGCTCCTCGCGCGAGAGGGAGCGCTCATCACGCGGCCAGGCGCGTTTGACCATGCCGCCGCCCGCCACGCGGTCTGCCAACAGCCCAACCGCCAATGCATAGGAGGCGGCATTGTTGTATTTCAGGATCACGTTGAAATTGGGAAACACCAGGAAAGCGGGACCGCGCGCGCCGGCGGGAAGATAGACCGCGGCGCTGTCCTCGGACGCGGGCAAGGCCTTGCCGTCCACAGTCTTCACACCGCGCGCCCGCCATTCGCCCATCGGTCTCTGGCTGTCGGTGTCGGCGTCTTCATAGGCGAAATCGGCCGGCAGCTGGACCTCATAGCCCCAGGGCTGGCCGCTCTTCCATCCTTGCTGCACCAAAAGGTTTGCCGCCGAGGCCAGCGCGTCCGGCACGCTGCGCCACAGATTGATCTGGCCGTCGCCATCGCCGTCGCTGGCATATTTCAGGAAGGTGGTGGGGGTGAACTGGGTCTGGCCGAAAGCGCCCGCCCAGGAGGCCGTCATCTCGCTCAGGGGATATTGCCGCTCCTGATAGATCTTCAGGGCAGCAAAGAATTCCGGCTCCGCAAACGACATGCGTGGCCCGTCATAGGCCAGGGTCGCCAGCGCCGTGAACAGGTTGAAGCTGCCATTGCCGGCGCCGTAATCGGTCTCGATGCCCCAGATGGCGGTAAGAATTTCCTTCGGCACGCCGCTGCTGCCTGCGATCCGCTCCAGCACGTCGCCATAGCGGGCCAGCATGATCTTGCCATCGGCAACGCGGCGGGCCGACACCGCGCCGTCCAGATAACTCCATACCGCCCTGGTGAATTCCGGCTGGTTGGCATTGCTGGCGGTGATGGAAGGCGCGGGGGCAATTCCCGCCACGGCGCTGTCGAACACCGTCTGCCGTATGCCCTGGGCCAGGGCCTTGGTGCGGGCAGCCTCCAGGAAGGCATCGAATTTGGCGTTGCCGGAGCTGAAACGCGGCGGGGCCACGGGCACGGATACCGCCGGGGGGGCGGGCGGGGTGGGCTTGGGTGCCGTGGTGGCGCAGGCCACCACCACCAGGGCGCCGCACAGGGCGGCAAGGCGTTGCAGGCCTGACAGGGACCGCAAGATGTGCGTCATCCGGTATGGATACACCCATTTCACTGATTTTTGGCGGAAAACCGCCATTTTTGGCATGATTTCGCGGGTTGACAGGGTGGGGGTGCTTGCATAGTTTCCGCGCCTCCGAGAGATCACGGCCTTTTGTGGCCGGTTTGGCTGAAAAAGGCGTGTCATGAAGGTTCGCAACTCCCTCCGTTCGCTCAAGAAGCGTGACAAGGATTGCCGCGTGATCCGCCGCAAGGGCCGCGTTTACGTGATCAATAAGAAGAATCCGCGGTTCAAAGCCCGCCAGGGCTAAGCCATACTGCGCCGCGTTGGGTTATAGGCGCGCATGCTTCTTCCGGTTACCGATTCCAGGATTGTCGCCCGCCGCGCGGATATCGTCGCGGCGCTGGAGGCGATCGTTCCGGGCGGTGTGGTCGCCGATAAGTCGGGCCTGGCCACTTTCGATTCCGACGCGCTCAGCGCCTATCACCAGATGCCGCTGGTCTGCGTCTTGCCCGCCGACCGTCACCAGGTCAGCGAAATCCTGAAATATGCGCAGGCTGAAGGCATTCCCATCGTGCCGCGCGGCGCGGGAACGTCTTTGTCCGGCGGCGCGCTGCCGCGCGAAGATGGCATCCTGATCGGCATGGGGCGCATGAAGCGCATCCTCGAGATCGATTATGAGAATGGCTGCGTCGTGGTCGAGCCCGGCGTCACCAACCTCAACATCACCAAGGCGGTGGAAGCCCAGGGCTTCTATTACGCGCCCGATCCCTCCAGCCAGATCGCCTGCACCATCGGCGGCAATGTGGCGGAGAATTCCGGCGGGCTGCACTGCCTGAAATACGGCCTGACCACCAACAACCTGCTGGGCGTCACCATGGTGCTGCCGGGCGGCGAGATCGTCACCCTGGGCGGCAAATGCGGCGCGCAGGGCGGCCTCGACCTGCTGGGGCTGGTGACGGGCTCCGAAGGTCTCCTGGGCATCGTTGTCGAAGTGGTGGTGAAGATCCTGCGCAAGGCGCCGGTGACCCGCACCCTCATGGCCTCGTTCGACACCGTGACCGCCGCCGGCGCCTGCGTTGCCGCCATCATCGCCGACGGCGTGGTGCCCGCCGCCATGGAGTTCATGGACGGCCGCGCCGCCGCCGCGATCGAAAGCTATAACCAGCCGGGCTATCCGGCCGGCGCCGAAGCCATCCTGATCATCGATGCCGATGGCGTTGAAGCCGACGTCACCCATGCCATCTCGCGGGTTGTCGCCATCGTGGCCGAGAGCGGCGGCAAGACCGTCGAGGCGACCGATGAAAAGCAGCGGCTGCGCATCTGGTCCGGCCGCAAGGCCGCCTTCGCCGCCATGGGCAAGCTGGCACCCGACATGATCTGCATGGACGGCACCATTCCCCGCCACACGCTGCCATACGTGCTGGCGGAGATGGAAAAGCTGTCGCAGCAATATGGACTGGGTTTCTGCAACGTGTTTCATGCCGGCGACGGCAACCTGCATCCCCTGATCATTTTCGACGTGATGAAGGAAGGCGAGTTCGAGCGCGCAGAAGCCTTCGGCGCCGATATCTTGCGCCTCTGCGTCAAGGTCGGCGGCGTGCTGTCGGGCGAGCATGGCGTCGGCATCGAAAAGCGCGACCTGATGACCGAAATGTTCAGCGAAGCTGATCTGGATCAGCAACACCGCGTCAAATGCGCTTTTGACGCGCAAGGCCTGTTCAATCCCGGCAAGGTGTTTCCTACCTTGTCGGCCTGTGTCGAGCAGGGCCATATGCATGTCCATGGCGCGCAGATGCCCCATCCCCACCTGCCGCGCTTCTAGATGAGCGCGATTTCCACCCAATCCGAGATCGTCGAGTTCGTGCGCGCCGCGCGCGCCGACAGGTCGCCATTTGAGATCGTGGCCGGTGGCACCCGTCGCAGCGTCGGCAGGCCGCTTGGCGAATTGCCCCAACTCGATGTCTCTGGCCTGACCGGCATCCTGAAGTACGAGCCGGAGGAACTGATCATCACCGCCGCCCCGTCCACGCCGCTGGCGGAAATCGTCGCCACCCTGGCGGCGCGGAACCAGCGCTTGGGTTTTGATCCCGCCGACTGGTCGCAGCTCTTGGGCTCCAACGGCGTGGCGACATTGGCCGGATCACTGTCAAGCGACGCCTCGGGTTCCGGGCGTTTGCGGCACGGCCCGGCGCGCGATTCCCTTCTGGGCTTTCACGGCGTCAACGGCCAGGGCGCGGCGTTCCGCGCCGGCAGCAAGGTGGTGAAGAATGTCACCGGCTTCGACCTGCCAAAGCTGGTCTGCGGCGCCTTCGGCACCTTGTGCGTACTGACCGAAGTGACCTTCCGCGTCTATCCCCGCCCCTCCCATTTCGCGGTCCTGGCTCTGCAGGATGTAACGCCGGAAACTGGTTTTGCCGCCCTGCGCAAGATCGCCCAGAGCGCGCTGGAGCCGGCGGGCCTGGCCTATCTGCCCGGCAACATCGCGCCCGGCATGGGGCAGGGCTCGGCGCTGATCCGGCTGGAAGGCGCCAGCAAGCCGCTCGAGGAAAAGATCGCGTTGGCGCACGGGTTGCTGGGCAACGCCATGACACGGCTGGACGGCGAAGACCCGTTCCCCGCCATCGGCAGTGGCGAAAAATTCGCGCGTGTTCCCGGTGATATCTGGCGGGTGATGATCGCGCCGTCCGACGCGCCGCGCGTCGCCAGGGAATTGAATGCGCAAGCCTGGCTGGGCGATCTGGCCGGCGGTCTGTTGTGGCTGGCCGCGCCATCTTCCGATGCCGCGCGTATCCGCAAGATCGCCGCAAGCGCCCAAGGTCAGGCCATGCTGCTGCGTGCCAGCGCGCAAAGCCGCGCGGCGCACGGCCTGTATGCGCCCCAGCCGGCCGCGCTGGCGGCACTGAACCGCAGCGTCAAAGCCGCCTTCGATCCGCTTTCCCTGTTCAATCCGGGGCGCCTGTAAGATGAAATACGCCTTCACCCCCGAGCAGCTTGCCGATCCGCAGCTTGGTCCCGCCGCCAAGGCGGTGCGCTCCTGCGTCCATTGCGGCATCTGCACCGCCACCTGTCCCACCTATGTGCTGCTGGGCGACGAACGCGACAGCCCGCGCGGCCGCATCGTGCTGATGAAGGACATGCTGGAAAAGGGCGGCGCCCCGACCAGGGAACAGGTGCATCACATCGACCGCTGCCTGTCCTGCCTGAACTGCAAGACGGCGTGTCCGTCCAGCGTCAATTACCAGCGGCTGGTCGACCAGGCCCGTACGCACATCCACGAACACTATCGGCGCCCGCTGGGCGAGCGCATCCTGCGCTGGACCATCGCCAAGGTGATGACCCGTCCCGCTTTGGTGCGCATCGGCTTGCTGCTGGCAAAGGTCGGAGCGCCCGTCGCCCTGATCCTGCCGGGCCGGCTGGGCGCCATGGCGCGCATCGGACTTTCGGCGCGGCCGCAGGGGCCGGAGCCGACGCAATTTCCCAAACCTGCCGTCGTCAAGCAGCGCATCGCCATCATGCCCGGCTGTGTGCAGGGCGCGCTCAGCCCGCAGATTGACGCCGCCGTGGGGCGGGTGCTGGCGCGGCGCGGCATCGAGCTGGTGGCGCTCGAGGGTTCGGGCTGTTGCGGCGCGCTGCCCCATCACATGGGCCGCGAGCACGATTCCCAGGAATGGGCCAAGAAGGCGATTATCGCATACGAACGGGGCACCTATGACGGTGTGCTGATCACCGCCACCGGCTGTTCCTCGCAGCTCAAGGATTATGCCCATCAGTTCGCCGGTGATCCGGTGTGGGAGCCGCGCGCCCGTGCCTTCGCCGCCGCCGCCCGCGACTTTGCCGAACTTTGCGCGCCCCTCAAGACGACTCCGCCTCAAGCGCTGCGCGTCGCCTATCACCCCGCCTGCTCGATGCAGAACAGCCTGAAGCTGAACGGGGCAGGCGAGACCATGCTGGAAGCCGCCGGCTTCACCGTCACGCCTTTCGCGGAATCGCATCTGTGCTGCGGCTCGGCGGGCACCTATTCGATCCTGCAGCCCGAGCTTTCCTCCGCCTTGCGGGACCGCAAGCTGGGCAATATCGCCGCCGCTGAACCCGATGTGCTGGTCAGCGGCAATATCGGCTGCCTGCAGCATCTGGCGGCGGGCACCGGCAAGCTGCAGCCCATCCTGCATCTGGCGGAACTACTGGACTGGGCCGAGGGCGGGGCGAAGCCGGCCAATCTGGACCTGCCGCGCGCCTAGAATTGGCCATCGTGGCGCTTTAAGCTGCCACCATGCGTCCGGCGTTCTTGCTTTCCTTTCTACTTATGGCCGGTGTGGCAGTCGCCGCGCCCGCGCCAAAAACCGCGCCCGCGCAAAAGCCCCAGCCCAAAAGCATGGTGAGCGAGGCGGACCTCCTGGCCCAATTGCAAAAGGCGGACTCCGCGGAAGCCGCCAAGCCGATCGCGGAAAAGCTGGAAGCGATGTTTCGCGTCTCGGGCAGTCCCAGCATCGATCTGCTGATGACCCGCGCCCAGGTCGCGGCCGCGGCGTCGGACGAGGCCGCCGCCAAAAAACTGATCGACGCGGTGACCGCCATCGCGCCGCGCTATGCCGAGGGCTGGCACACCCGCGCCGCCATGGAAAATGCGGCGGGCGATGACACCGCCGCCATGGTGTCCCTGCAAAAGACCGTGCAGCTCAACCCGCACCACTTCACCGCGATGATCGAGCTGGGCGACCTGCTGCAGGAATATGGCGACAAGGCCCAGGCGCTGAAGCTCTACCGCCGCGCCGTGGCGCTGAATCCGCAACTGGAAGGGGCCGATCGCCGTATCCGCGAACTGACCCGCGACGTCGAAGGCCAGGATATCTGATGGCGCCAGGCCGGCTGGGCGCATGCCTTGTGATGCTGGCGCTGCTGCCGTCCGCGGCCGGCGCGGCGCCGTCGCTGGCAGGCAACTGGTTTGGCCATGGCCAGCCGGGTGACAAGGGCGCGATGTATCTGGACCGCATGCTGCCGAATGGCGAATTCTGGGTCCATCACCGCACCTGCATCAAGGGCAAGGCCTTCGACCAGTTTGCCGCCGGACGCTGGTCGCAGTCGGCGGGCGGTTTCACCATCAATATCCAGACCGTGAATGGCGTGCCCAATCCGCGCACGGATATCTACAAGACCCTGTCGCTGGACGCGAAGGAGCAGCGCTATGTCTATCTGCCGAACAATTTTGCCTACACGGCCCGCCGCATGGCCGACAATTTCCAGATGCCGCCCTGCGACCTGATCAGCTGAGGCTTATTTCTCGTCGTCCACGAACGCCACCCGCAGCATGTTGGTGGCGCCGGTGGTGCCCAGCGGCACGCCGGCGGTGATGACGATGCGTTCGCCCGCCACGGCGAAGCCTTCCTGCCGGGCGATCAGCGAAGCGCGCTTCACCATGTCGTCGAAATCGCGGATGTCCTCGGTCAGGACGCTGTGGGTGCCCCAGACCAGGGTCAGGCGCCGCGCCGTTTCGATGCTGGGGGTCGGCGCGATGATCGGCGCCGAGGAACGCTCGCGCGCCGCGCGCATGGCGGTGATGCCCGATTTGGTCCAGCACACGATGGCCCGGGCCTCGATGGTTTCGGTCACTTCATGCACAGCGGCCATGATGGCGTCTGGGGTGGTTTTTTCCGGCGTGCCGCGCTGGGCCTCGATATAGGAATGGTAGAGTTCGTCATCCTCCACCGCCATGGCGATGCGGTCCATGGTCTGCACCGCTTCGACCGGATACGAGCCTGACGCCGATTCCGCCGACAGCATCACCGCGTCGGCGCCGTCGAACACCGCCGTCGCCACGTCCGAGACTTCGGCGCGGGTGGGCATGGGCGATGTGATCATGGATTCCAGCATTTGGGTGGCCACCACCACCGGCTTGCCGGCCTTGCGCGCGGCATGGGTGATCTGCTTCTGCAGGCCCGGCACCCGCTCCAGCGGCATTTCCACGCCCAGATCGCCGCGCGCCACCATCAGCGCGTCGGCCAGTTCCAGGATGCCGTGCAGGGAATCCAGCGCCTTGGGCTTTTCGATCTTGGCCAGCACGCCGGCGCGGCCCGCCACGATCTTCTTCAGTTCGGCGACATCTTCGGGGCGCTGCACGAAAGAAAGCGCAATCCAGTCCACGCCCAGTTCCAGGGCGGCGTCCAGGTCGGCGCGGTCCTTGGGCGTCATGGCGGACATGGGCAGCAGCGTGTCGGGCATGTTGACGCCCTTGCGGTCCTTGATCTCCCCCGCCACTTCCACAATCGCTTCGGCGAAGGTATCGGCCTTGCGCAGCAGCCTGAGGCGCACCTTGCCGTCATCGATCAAGAGCGCGTGCTTCTGCTTGATGGCCTGGAAGATTTCCGGATGCGGGATGGCGACCTCTTCCGGGGTCTCGCTGGTCTCGCCCAGGATCAGCTTTATGCGCTCGCCTTCCTTCAGCATGCGCGGACCGCCGGTCAGCTTGCCCAGCCGGATCTTGGGGCCCTGCAGGTCGCACAATACGCCGATCGGACGGCCCACTTCTTCCGATAGGCTGCGCAGCTCGCCCACCATCTGCTTGAGCATGTCATGGCTGGTATGGCTCATGTTGATGCGGAAAACGTCGACCCC
>CANKIV010000017.1 GCA_947482125.1 Alphaproteobacteria bacterium | reverse complement strand
GTCATTGGTCTTGCTGGCGACTTCGCGCACCATCTGGGCGCCCATGTTCTCGAACTTGTCGGCCAGTTCGATTTCCTTGGCGACCGTCACGCCGTCCTTGGTGGTGCGCGGGGCACCGAACGACTTGTCGATCACGACGTTGCGCCCCTTGGGGCCCAGCGTCACCTGCACGGCGTCGGCGAGGATGTCGATGCCGCGAAGCATCTTCTCGCGGGCGTCGGCGCCGAATTTCACGTCCTTGGCAGCCATATCTTAAATCTCCTGAATTCTGTTTGTTGATTGGTGAAGCAGTCGCGAAGCCGCGCTTACTTCTTGGCCTTCTTGCCTTCGAGCACGCCCATGACGTCGGATTCCTTCATGATCAGGAGCTCCTCGCCATCAAGCTTGACCTCGGTGCCCGACCACTTGCCGAACAGCACATAGTCGCCGGCCTTAACTTCCAGCGGGGTGCGCTTGCCGGTCTTCTCGTCGATCGCGCCGGGGCCGACCGAGATGATTTCGCCTTCCTGGGGCTTCTCCGCGACGGTGTCGGGAATGATGATGCCGCCAGCGGTCTTCTGATCTTCCTTGATGCGGCGGACCACGACGCGGTCGCCAAGCGGACGGAATTTCATTGGGATCCTCTTTCCTAAGAATTTGAACTTATTGGGTTTTTTACGAAACGCAGCACTCACACCCGATGAGTGCCAGAGCGTGCGACCGTTATTTAGGAACCCCCGGGGCCACGGTCAAGGGCGGGCGGGTTCCCGAGGGCCGGAATGGGGCTCGTCCGGGGGGCATTTTGGAGGCTTTCGGCCCCCTCGCGGCAAGGTGAAAGCTGGCTTAAATTTGTTCATCTGCGGTTCAGCCAGACCTTCCCAAGATCGTCACCAGCAGAGGGGAGCCTGCAGAATCATAGGAGAGACGACATGAACAAATTTGCGAAAATGGTTCTGGGAGCGCTGATGCTGGCCGGTGTCGGCACCGCCGCAAGCGTCGCGACCAGCGCCCCTGCCGCCGCCCAGGTGTCGGTTGGCCTGAACTTCGGTTATCCCGGCTATTATGGTGGCGGCTATGGCGGCTACGGCTATCGCGGCGGCTATTACGATCCCTACTTCTATGCCGGCGGCTACTATCCCAGCTACGACCCCTACTATTACGGCTATCGCCGCTATTACGGCCCCAGCTATGGCTACGGTTATGGCGGCTATCGCGGCGGCTATTACCGCAGCAACTATGGCTATCGTGGCGGCTATCGCGGTGGTTACAATCGCGGCGGCTACCGTGGCGGCTATCGCGGACGGCACTAGGCACGTCGCCATCTGAACTGAAAACGGCGCCGGATCATCCGGCGCCGTTTTCGTTGGTGCATGTGCGTGCTGCGGAACCCAAACACAATCCGTTCAGACTGGGTTCAGCGCGCCGCCACCATTCTCATCCTCAAGCGCGAATCTTCGCGCGTGCACAAGGCCTTTGGAAGCGGCAGGCCCAGCGGAGTGAAACGACATGAAGACCTTTGCCAAAGCGGCCATCGTCGCCTTCGGTGTGACCGGCGCGTTTGCTTTGCAGCCGGCCAGCGCGCAGCCGTACCAGCCGTACCCCTATGGCGGCTATGACCAGGGCTATGACGATCAGGGCTATGACCAGTATGCAGACGATGCCTATGGCGCGTACGGCCAGGAAGGCTATGGCGACGAATACGGCATGGGCTATTGCGACGAATATGGCTGCCCGGAAGATTACTATGACCTGCCGATCTATGACGGCGAGGTCTATTACGACAATAGCTGGCTGACCGGCCCGCTTTACTATCGCGACTTCGGCGGACGCCGGCAGTTCTGGATCCATGGCGGCTGGCGCAGCTCGCAGTATCGCGGCGGCAACTTCCGCCGGGCGCTGGGCCGCAGCTGGTATCAGCAGAATCGCGGCACGCGCGGCGGCTATGGCAACCGCAACGCGTATCGCGGCTACAATGGCGGCGGTTATCGCCAGCGCAGCTATGGCCAGCAGAATTACGGCCAGCGCAACTATGGCGGTTACCAGCAGCGCAGCTTTGGCGGCAACAGCAGCTTTGCGCCCGGCACGACGCAGAACTTCGGCGGCAGCAATGGCGGCTATCGCCAGCGCTGGAGCAACCGCCAGGGCTTCGGCCAGCAGAGCCAGCCGCAGACTTTCGCCGCGCCCCAGCAGCAGCAGCAACGCGCCTTCGGTGGCGGTGGCGGCTGGCGCCAGCGCAGTTTCGGCCAGGCACAGGCGGCTGCACCTCAGCAGCAGTCGTTCGGCGGTGGCGGCGGTTGGCGTCAGCGCCAGGCACAGCAACCGGCGGCACAGCCGCAGGCTGCTCCCCAGCAACAGGCCGCGCCGCAAGGCGGCGGGCGCAACTGGGGCGGGCGTGGTGACGGCGGCGGACGCCATGGCGGCTGGCGTGACCGCAACTAGGACCAGCCAGGTTAAGTGGAGCGTGCGAAAGCCCCGGCCGAAAGGCCGGGGCTTTTGTTTGCGCCCTGTGATGGACGGGTTCCCGCCCGCAATTCGCCATCTTTGGCATCCCTCATGGACACGGGCTCGGGCGCGTTCTTGAGGAGATGACGATGTATCGAGCCATTACGCCTGTGCTGCTCGGCGCGGCCCTGCTGTCCGCCTGTTCCACCAACGAGACCAGGACCGCCGCCGTTCCCGACATCGCGCCCTATGCTTCGACGCGCGATGCCGACCGGATCGAATATTCGGTGCCGAACCATCTTCTGTTCGCCACCGACTCGGCCGAAGTGCTGCCCGCCGGTCACAAGATCCTTGAAGCCATCGCCGGCGCCGCCAAGCGCCGGGGCGCCGCGCCCATCGAAGTGGCCGGCTATGCCGACACCATGGGACGCAAGAAACACAACCTGAAGCTTTCCGAAGCGCGCGCCCAGGCCGTGGCCAGCGAACTGGCGGCAGGCGGCGTCGAGGCTTCGCGCATCAAGGCGCAGGGCTTTGGCGAAACCGACCTGGCGGTGCCCACCGCGGATTCGGTGGACGAGGCCAAGAACCGCCGGGTGGTGGTGCGCATCGCCAGCAATTAACCTCTTCTTAACCGGCGGGGCCCGGGTCCCGCCGGTTTTTTTGTGGTTAAGGAATTGGAAACGGCCTGACGGCAGTATCGCCGCCATGACCGACCGTATCTCCACCGTCACCAAGGCTTTGCTCTCGCTCAGCGTATTCTTCGCCTGCGCCACCCTCTCGGCGGCGCTGGCGCTGTTCACCGGCTGGCCGGTGGCCATCCTGTCGGGGATCGTGGGCTTTATCTCGGTCCAGCAGATCGCGGCCGGATTCGCCCGCCGCCGCGACAAGCGCACGGTCGCCAGGGAACTGGCGCACCTGCGCAAGAGCCATCTGGAATTCGAAACCGCCCTGCACGAGACCCGTGTGCGGCTGAGCGATCTGGGCGGGCTGATCGAGGAACGCACCAGCACCCAGAGCAAGAAGATCGTCGCCGAACTCAAGGTGCTCGAAACCCTGATGCGCGATTTCGCCGGCAAGATTTCGCGCACCGCCGCCGCCGTGCCCGCGCCCGCGCAAAAGGCGCAGCGCGGCCCCGCCAGCGCCTATCTCAACACCCTGGGCGAGAAGGGCGAGCTGCTGGAGACCATCCGTTCCAGCCTGGAAGAAAACCGCGTCGACCTGTATCTGCAGCCCATCGTCAGCCTGCCGCAGCGCAAGCTGCGCTATTACGAGGCGCTGTCGCGCCTGCGCGCCGGGAATGGCGACGTCATCATGCCCGCCCAGTACATGCAGGTGGCGGGCGCCGCCGGACTGATGAGTGTTGTGGACAACCTGCTGCTGTTCCGCTGCGTCCAGATCGTGCGCCGCCTGACCCAGAAGAACCGCGACATCGGCATCTTCTGCAACATCTCCGGCGAGACCCTGGCGGACAAGGAATTCTTCCCGCAGTTCATCGACTACATGCAGGCCAACCGCGACCTGGCGGGCCAGATCATTTTCGAATTCAGCCAGGACGCCGTGCTGCAGGCCGGCATCGAAGGCGAAAAGAATCTCACCTCGCTGGCCACCATGGGCTTTGCGCTTTCCATGGACCATGTCGAAACCCTGAAGCTGGACTTCCTGCGCCTCAAGGCCATCGGCTTCCGCCACCTCAAGGTGCGGTCGGGCACCCTGACGCGCGGCATGACCGGCGCGGGCGCCTATGTCGCCGCCGAGGATTTCAAGAAACTGCTCACCCGCCATGGCCTCAACCTGATCGCCGAGCGGGTCGAGGACGAGAAGACCGTGGTGCAGCTGCTGGACTATGCCGTGGACTATGCCCAGGGCTACCTGTTCGGCGAGCCGCGCGCGGTGCGCGAGGATTCGCTCAAACCCATCAGCGCGCTGGAACCGGCCGCCATTCTGCCCTTCAAGAAAGCGGGCTGATTTGCGGCATTGACCCGAAGGGCAGGGCGGCATACCGCTTGGCCCGTTATGTCACTCCCCCGCCTGATCTCCGGCCTTTCCGAAATCGCTTCCGGCCATGACGCGCTGATCTGCGACGTCTGGGGCGTGATTCATGACGGCGCGCGCCACCATCCGGCCGCCGCCGACGCCCTGTTCCGCTTCAAGGAAAGGCATGGGCCGGTAGTGCTGCTGACCAACGCGCCGCGCGTGCCCGAAGAGGTCGCCGCCCAGTGCGCAAGCTACGGCCTGCCGGCGGGCTGCTACGACGCCATCGTCAGCTCCGGCGGCGCCACCCGCGATGAACTGGCCCGCCGCAGCGCGCACCGGACGCTGTCCCTCTATTACATAGGGCCCGACCGCGACCTTCCGATGATCGCCGGGCTGGATATCCGCCGCACCGGGATCGAGGAGGCCGACCTGGCCCTGTGCATCGGTTTGGTGGACGACATGACCGAGACCCCGGCGGACTATGCCGGGGTGCTGGCGGCGATGAAGGCGCGGGGGCTGGCCATGCTGTGCGCCAATCCCGACCTGGTGGTGCATCGCGGGCCCAAGCTGCTCTATTGCGCCGGATCACTGGCCCAGGCTTACGAATCCCTGGGCGGCGAAGTGGTCTATTACGGCAAGCCGCATCTGCCGGTTTATGCCGCCGCCCTGGCCGCCGCCGCCGCGAGCGGTCAGCGAGCGGGAAATCCAATAAGTCCGAAAAACCCTCTGGCGGTGGGCGACGGGCTGGTCACCGACATACGGGGCGCCAATGCCGCGGGCCTGCCGGTTCTATTCATCGCCGATGGGGTTCATGGCGAGGACATCGCCCCCTATACTCCCGAACATCTCGCCGCCCTGTTCGCGCGTTACGGGGCCCATGCCGCCACCGTCACCCGCGCCCTGAAATGGTAATGCCATGACCAGTGTCTATCTCGACGAACTCAAGCCCGGCCTGTCCGCGCAAATCCAGCGCACCGTCACCGAGCATGACATCCAGATGTTCGGCGAGGCCACCGGCGACATGAACCCGGTGCATTTCGACGAGGACTTCGCCAAGAAAACGGTATTCCGCGGCCGGGTCGCGCATGGCGCCTTGTCCATCGGTTATATCTCGGCCCTGATCGGCACCGTGCTGCCGGGGGATGGATCGATTTTCCTGTCCGCCAGCATCGTCTTCAAGACGCCGGTGCGGATCGGCGACACCGTGATCACCACCGCCACGGTGCGCGAGGTCAATGGCCGCGCCGTGGTGCTGGATTGCGTCTGCAAGGTGGGTGACCGGCTGGTGCTGGAATCGGAGGCGCATGTGCTGGCGCCCCGGCGGCCGGCGGTGAAAGACTGACGTTGAAGATATTCCGGCATTATGAAGAAGTGCCTCTTGGCCTGCGCGGCGCGGTGGTGGCGATCGGCAATTTCGACGGCGTCCATCGCGGTCATCGCGCGCTGATCGCGGAGGCGAAAATCCAGGCCGAGGCGCGCAAGGCGCCGCTGGCGGTGCTGTCCTTCGAGCCGCATCCGCAGGAATATTTCCGCGCCCTTCGCCAGGAAGGAGGGGACCCGGAATCGTTCCGCCTGACGCCGCTGCGCGCCAAGGCGCGCCTGCTGACCGATCTGGGGGTGGACGCACTGTTCGCGCTGCCCTTCGACGCCGATATGGCGCGGCGCAGCCCGCAGGAATTCGTGCAGACCGTTCTGCTGGACGGGCTTGGTATCAGCGGCGCGGTGGTGGGCCATGACTTTGAATTCGGCAAGGACCGTGCGGGAAACCTGGCGGCGCTGTCCTACATGGGCGAGATGGAAGGCTTCAGTGTCACCGCCTTCGATACCGTCACCGCCTCCGGTGACGAGAAGATTTCCTCGACCCTGATCCGCCAGCTGATGAAAGCGGCCAAGCCGGAAGAGGCGGCGCGGCTGCTGGGCCATTGGTGGGCGGTGGAGGCCCGGGTCGAGCATGGCGATGCGCGCGGCCGCACCATGGGCTTTCCCACCGCCAACATGCATCTGGGTCACTGCCTGGCGCCGGCCTTCGGCGTCTATGCGGTGCGGGTGAGCATCTTGGACAATGACAAGGTGGTGTCGCGCCATGACGGCGTCGCCAATTTTGGCATCCGCCCGATGTACCAGGTGAATGTGCCCTTGATGGAAACCCATCTGTTCGATTTCGACGGCGACCTGTACGGCAAGTATCTCTCGGTGGAGCTGGTGCGCTGGATCAGGGCCGAGGCCAAATTCCCCAATCTGGAGGCGCTGATCGCCCAGATCGCCGCTGATGCCGCCAAGGCGCGGGAAATCCTCGCCAAAACGCCCTAGCTGGACGGTTCCGGAGGCCCCTGTTAGAAGCGGTCACCCATGTCCGAAAAGCCCGAAAAACCCGCCGAATCGCCCGATTACCGCGCGACTCTGTTCCTGCCCGCGACCGACTTTCCCATGAAGGCGGGTCTGCCCGAAGCCGAGCCCAAATGGCTGGCGCGCTGGGCCGAGATGGACCTCTACGCAAAGCTGCGGGCCAAGGCCAAGGGCCGGCCGCTGTTCGTGCTGCATGACGGCCCGATCTATGCGAACGGCGATATCCATTCCGGCACCGGCCTGAACCATATCCTGAAGGACTTCGTGGTCCGCTCGCAGGGGATGCTGGGCAAGGACGCGCCCTATGTTCCGGGCTGGGACTGTCATGGCCTGCCCATCGAATGGAAGGTGGAAGAAGCCTTCCGCGCCCAGGGCCGCAACAAGGACGAAATTCCCAAGGACGAACTGCGCCGCGAGTGCCGCAAGTTCGCCGGCCACTGGCTGAACATCCAGCGCGAGCAGATCCAGCGGCTGGGCCAGATCGGCGACTTCGCCCATCCCTACACCACCATGAACTTCAAGGCCGAGGCGGCCATCGCCCGCGAGGCGATGAAGTTCGTGGAGAACGGACTTCTGTACCGCGGCTTCCGCCCGGTGATGTGGTCGCCGGTGGAAAAGACCGCCCTAGCCGATGCCGAGGTCGAGTATCACGAGAAACAGTCGCCTACGATCTATGTGAAATTCCCCCTGGTGAAGTCGTCGCCCGAACTGGCGCACACTTTCATCGTGATCTGGACCACCACGCCCTGGACCATTCCGGGCAACCGCGCCATCGCCTTCTCGCCCGAGATTTCCTACGGCCTTTACGAGGTGGCGGATGCCAGCGACGGTTCCCTGGCGCGGCCCAGTGAGCACCTGCTGCTGGCCGATACCCTGGCCGAGCAGGTGGCGAAACACGCCAAGATGATGCTGAGCCGCGTGCGCACGGTGCCGGCCGATGAACTGAAATCGCTGGTGGCGGCGCATCCGCTGCGCAGCGTCGGATACAATTTCGAAGTGCCGGTGCTGCCGGCGGGTTTTGTAACCGCTGATACCGGCACCGGCTTTGTCCATAACGCGCCTGGCCATGGCGAGGACGATTTCGAACTCCTGGTCGGCAACGACCGCGACTATCCCAAGAACAATCCCGATGCCTTCAGCCTGGTGCTGCCCGACGGCAGCTATGCGCCGAACGTGCCGGTGTTCGCGGGCAAGCGGATCCTGACGCCCGAAGGCAAGGACGGCGACGCCAATGGCGCGGTGATCAAGGAGTTGATCGCCCATGGCAAGCTGCTGGCCAAGGGCAGTCTTCGCCATTCCTATCCCCATAGCTGGCGCTCCAAGGCGCCGGTAATTTTCCGCGCCACGCCGCAATGGTTCGTGGCGATCGACAAGCCGTTTCATGACGGCAAGAGCCTGCGCGAACTGGCGCTGAAGGCGATCGGCGAGACCAGATGGTATCCGCCGCGCGGCCAGAACCGCATCGGCTCGATGGTGGAAGGCCGCCCCGACTGGGTGTTGTCGCGTCAGCGCGCCTGGGGCGTGCCGCTGGCCATCTTCGTGGACAAGAAATCCGGTGCGGTGCTGAACGATCCCGCCGTGTTCACGCGCATCGAACAGGCCTTCGAGTCGGAAGGCGCCGATGCCTGGTTCACCTCACCGCCCGCGCGCTTCCTGGGCGAAGGGCGCAATCCGGACGACTTCGAACAGGTCACCGACATCCTGGATGTCTGGTTCGACTCCGGCTCGACCCATGTCTTTGTGGTGGAAAATCCCATCGACGCGAACTGGCCCAGGGCCGAGCGCGCCGATCTGTATCTGGAAGGCTCCGACCAGCATCGCGGCTGGTTCCAGTCCTCGCTGCTGGAAAGCGTCGGCACCACCGGCCATGCGCCTTACAAAGGCGTGCTGACCCACGGCTTCGTCCTGGACAAGGATGGCCGCAAAATGTCCAAGAGCCTGGGTAACACCCTGGCGCCGCAGGTGATCGCGGAAAAGAACGGCGCGGAAATTCTTCGCCTGTGGGCCGCCAGTTCCGATTTCACCGAAGACCTGCGCATCGGGGACGACATCATCAAGGCCAATGTCGAGGCCTATCGCCGCCTGCGCAACACCATCCGCTTCATGCTCGCCAACCTGTCGGGCTTTGATGAAAGCGAGCGCATTGAATACGCGCAGATGCCGGAGCTGGAGCGTTTCATGCTGGCGCGGCTGGCCGAACTCGATGTCACGGTCCGCAAGGCTTATGAGGGCTTCGATTTCGGATTGGTAAATTCTACTCTGTTCAATTTCCTGACCAACGATCTTTCGGCCTTTTATTTCGACATCCGCAAGGATGCGCTCTATTGCGACCCAAAGGACAGCGTGCGCCGCCGCAGCACCCGCACCGTCACCGACGAAATCTTCCGCCGCATCGTCACCTGGTTCGCGCCCATCCTGTGCTTCACCATGGAGGAAGCCTGGACCCTGCGCTTCGGCATCGACCAAAGCGTTCATCTCAACGACTTCTTCCCCGCGCCCAAGGAATGGGCCAATGCGGAACTGGTCAACAATTGGACGCGCATCCGCGAGCTGCGCAAGGTCGTCACCGGCGTGCTGGAACTGGCGCGCGCCAACAAGGATATCGGCTCCAGCCTGGAAGCCGCGCCGGTCCTGTATGTGACCGATGCTTCCGACAAGGCGCTGTTCGATTCCGTCAGCCTGGCGGAGATCGCCATCACTTCAGGTGCGAAGGTGGAGTTGGCGGCTGAACTTGACAATCTTTACAGCGTGGCGGGGATCGCCGGGGCGGCTTCCAAATTCGCCGCCGCGACGGGGGGCAAATGCGCCCGTTGCTGGATGGTGCTGGAAGAAACCCGGCCCGACACCCATCTTTGCAACCGTTGCACCAGCGCGGTGGCCGCCAGTGTGCCGGCATGAACGCTCTTCAGCCGCGTGAAGTGGGGCTTATCGCTGCCACCCTGGCCCTGGCCGCCGACCAGGGGTCCAAGCTGTTCATGCTCTATGGCTTGGGCTTCGCCCAGATGGGGGCGGGCGAAAATGTCCCGGTTTTGCCGTTTTTCAACTTGGTGATGGTATGGAACCCCGGCATTTCCTATGGCCTGTTCCCGGCCTCCGGCCGGCTGGGAGCTTTCCTCCTGATCGGCCTGTCGGTGGCGGCGGTGGCCGTGCTGAGCTGGCTTTTATGGCGCGCCACCAGCCGCTCGCTGGCCATCGGGTATGGCTTGATCATTGGGGGGGCGCTGGGGAACAATCTGGTCGACCGGGTGATCTACGGCAAAGTGGCGGATTTTTTCCACTTTTACGGCTTCGGCTATGACTGGTATGTTTTCAACATAGCCGATCTGGCGATTACCCTGGGGGCCATGGCCATCATCTATGATGTGGTCAAGCCCGAAACACCGCCGGAGCCGGGTCCATGAGGTTTGAAATGAGACGGTTGAACGCGGCAATGGCCGTGGCTTTGTGCGGACTTTCCCTGAGCGGCTGCAGCGCCATGCGCGACATGGCGGGGCTGCAGAAAAAATCGCCTGATGAATTCGCCGTCAGCACCAAGGCGCCGCTGGTGATTCCCCCTGATTTCAACCTGCGCCCGCCCATGCCGGGAGCGCCGCCGGCCAACACGCTGGATCCGTCCAGCAACGCCCAGCAGGCGCTGTTCAACAATTCCGATCCCCAGACCGTGGCCAACGGCATGCGCGGCCCCTATTCGCCGGCGGAAAAGCTGCTGCTGGCCAATGCCGGCACCCAGAACAGCGATCCGGCGGTGCGCGCCCGCCTGAGCGCCGAGGAACGCGCGCGGCAGAACGCCGATCGCAGCTTCACCGACCGTATCCTGCGCGCCAGCGCCACCCGTGACACCGGCCAGCCGGTCAATGCCGACGCCGCCGTCGCCACCACCACGCGCAGTGGCCGGCGAACCACCACGACGGCCCCGAAAAAAGAAGAGAGCGGCGGCTGGTTTGACTGGTTCTAGGCTCGCTGCTTTCTCTGCCGCCTGCCTGATCGCCGCCGCCCCCTTCGCGGCGCTGGCGCAGCAAGACCGCAGCAAATTGTCGGCGCCCGCGCCGGTCAATCCGCGCCAGGCCGGCAACAACACCTTCCAGTTCGCCCTGCAGAACGGCATGCAGGTGCTGGTGATCCCTGATCACCGCGCGCCGGTTGTGACCCAGATGCTGTGGTTCCGTGTCGGTGCCGTGGACGATCCCCCCGGCATTTCGGGCATCGCGCACTTCTTCGAGCATATGATGTTCCGCGGCACCAAGTCGGTGCCGGGCGACCAGTTTTCGCAGACCGTTTCCAAGAATGGCGGTGAGCTGAACGCCTTCACCAGTCATGACTACACCGCCTATTACGAGCAGATCGCCAAGGACCGGCTGCCGCTGGTGATGCGGCTGGAAGCCGACCGCCTGACCAACCTGATCCTGACCGACGCCAGCGTGGGTCCCGAGCGCGACGTGGTGGCGGAAGAGCGCCGCATGCGGGTGGACAATGATCCTCAGGCGCTGATGAACGAGCAGATGCGCGCCGCGCTGCATCTCACCCATCCCTATGGCCGGCCCGTGATCGGCTGGGCCGAGGAACTGCGCCGGATCGACCGCGTCTCGGCGCAGCGCTTCTACAATTCGCACTACGCGCCCAACAACGCCATCCTGGTGGTGGCGGGCGACGTCATGCCCGAAGACGTGCGCCGTATGGCGCAGGACGCCTATGGCAAGCTGCCGGCGCGCGATCTGGAACCCCGCGCCGAACCGGCGGAGCCGCCGCGCCTGGCCGAAACGCGCATGACCATCACCCGCGCTGATGCGCGCGTGCCGATTTTCTCGCGGCTCTATCGCGTGCCGTCCTATGCCCAGGCCCGGCCCGGTCTGGCGCCGGCGCTGGAAACCTATGCCCAGCTTCTGGGCGGCGACCAAACCTCGGCTTTGTACCGCGTGCTGGTGGAACAGAAGAAACTCGCCAGCGATGCGGGCGCCAGCTATGACGGCAACAATCGCGATGCGGGCGAATTCTCGGTCTATGCCGTGCCGCGGCCGGGCGTCAGCCTGCAGGTGCTGGAAAAAGCCATCGACCAGGTGCTGCAATCCACGCGCGCTGCTGCGCCCCAGGCCGCCGATCTCACCCGCGCCAAGACCGGGTTGGTGGCATCCGTCACCTATCGCCGCGACAGCCAGATGGCGCTGGCCATGGCCTATGGCCAGGCGCTGGCGATCGGCCTGACGGTGGATGACGTCAATGAATGGCCGGGGCGCATCCGCGCTGTCAGTGCCGACAATGTGCGCCGGGCGGCGCAGAGCCTTTCCAGAAATCAGGCGGTGACGGGTTACCTGTTGCCGGGAGGCGCGAAATGATCCGCCGCGCGCTTGCTGTTTTCGTTTTTGCCTTGCTCGCTGCCGCTCCCGTGCGTGCAGCCACGATCCAGAACATCGACCTGGGCAAGAATGCCACGGTCTGGTTCGCGGAAGATCACACTGTTCCGGTCATCGCCTTCAACATCTCGCTGCCGGCGGGTTCGGGCTATGATCCGGCCGGCAAGGCCGGGCTGGCCGCGTTCGCCGGCGCGATGATGGACGAGGGCGCGGGCGATCTGTCCTCCAAGGCCTTCCACGAAGCCCTGGCCAACCGCGCCATCGGTTTTTCGGCACGGGCCGACCGCGACCATCTGGTGATCTCCATCACCACCCTGAAGGAAAACGCGCCCGAGGCGATGCGTCTTTTGCAGATGGCGCTGACCAAGCCGCGCTTTGAACCCGATGCCCTGGCGCGGGTGCGCACCCAGATCATCCAGTCGCTGCAGCAGGACCAGGCGGAGCCGCCCCGGGTCGCGGGCCGCGCCTTCAGCAGCGCCTTTTTCGGCGGCCATCCCTATGCCCATGCCACCCTGGGCGAGATCGGCTCTGTCTCCGGCATCACCGCCGCCGATCTGCGCGGCTTCGCCCGCCGGCATTGGGTGACGCATGGGCTGAAAGTGGCGGTGGCCGGCGACATCACCAAGCCGGCTCTCGCCAAGCTGCTGGGCGATACCTTCAAGCCGGTGTCCAACCATGCCGTGCCGCCGCTGCCCAATATCGGGCGGCTGGGCCGGCCCGGCGTGCAGGTGGTGCCGATGCCGGTGCCCCAGCCCACTGCGATCTTCGGCCTGCCGGGCATCATGCGCGCCGATCCCGACTTCATTCCCGGTTATGTCGCCAACTATATTCTGGGCGGCGGCGGCTTTTCGTCCCGTCTGACCGACGAAGTCCGTGTCAAGCGCGGGCTCACCTATGGCGTCTCCACCTCGCTGACCGCATACACCAAGGCCAGCGTGATGATGGGATCGGTCGCCACCCGCGCCAATGCGATCCGCCAGACGGTACAGGTGGTCAAGGATACGATGGCGAAATTCGCCACAGAGGGTCCCACCCAGACCGAACTGGACGACGCCAAGACCTATCTCACCGGCTCCTTCCCGATGGCTTTCGCTTCCAATGGCGGCACCGCCTCCCAGCTGGGAACCTTCCAGCGGCAAAATCTGGATATCGGCTATGTCGCAAGGCGCAATTCGCTGATCCAGGCGGTGACCATCGCCGATGTGCGGCGGGTGGCCAAACGGCTTTACGACCCGGCCAAGCTGACGGTGGTGATTGCCGGCACGCCGTCCGACGGCCGCCCCGCGCCGCAGGTCGCCCGTCCGCCGGTGCGCCCAGAGCCGCCGGTTCCCGGCACCACCCCGTCGGCACCCTCGGCTCCGGCCGCCGACAAGCCTTTGACGGGACCTGTAACCACGCCCCAGACCGTCAAAAAACCCTAGAAACTGTTGATGGACGCGCGGCGCCTCCCGTCACTGCCCGGGCGGCTGCTAGACTGAGCTCATGAGCAGAATCCGCCAGCTATCGGAAGGCACCGTCAACCGCATCGCGGCGGGCGAGGTCGTCGAGCGCCCGGCGGCGGCGATCAAGGAGCTGGTGGAAAACGCCATGGATGCGGGCGCCACCCGCATCGACATCGCCGCTTCCAATGGCGGCGCCGATCTGTTGCTGGTGGAAGATGACGGCATCGGCATGAACGCCGACGACCTGACCTTGGCGATCCAGCGCCACGCCACCTCCAAGCTTCCGATGGCGGGCGGCGAGGACGATCTTTCGCATATTGTCACCATGGGCTTTCGCGGCGAGGCGCTGCCCTCGATTGGCGCGGTGTCGCGGCTGTCCATAGCCAGCCGGACAAAGGACGGCGAGGCGGCGGAAATCAGGATCGATGGCGGCCGGGTGCAAGGGCCGATGCCTGCCGCCTTTCGTGGCCGGGGCCAGCACGGCACCCGCGCCGAGGTACGAGAGCTGTTCTATGCCACCCCGGCGCGGCTGAAATTCCTCAAATCCTCGCGCTCCGAAGATCTGGCTATCATCGACATCGTCAAGCGGCTGGCGATGGCGCGGCCCGATATCAGTTTCTCGCTGGTGCTGGATGGGCGCCGGGCGCTGGACCTGCCCGCCGAGCCCGACCTGATGGACGGGCGCCTGCCGCGCCTGGCGCGGATCATGGGCCGCGACTTCGGCGACAATGCCGCATCGGTGGAAGCGGGGCGCGAAGGCGTCAGCCTGTCCGGTTATGCCGGGCTTCCCACCTACAACCGCGCCAATGCCGCGATGCAGTTCCTGTTCGTCAATGGCCGCCCGGTGCGCGACAAGCTGCTGGTGGGGGCGGTGCGCGGCGCCTATGCCGATTTCCTGGCGCGCGACCGCCATCCCGCACTCGCCTTGTTCCTGGAATGCGATCCGGCTTTCGTGGATGTGAATGTCCATCCCGCCAAGACCGAGGTGCGTTTTCGTGATGCCGGCTTGGTGCGCGGCTTGATCGTGGGGGCGCTGAAACACGCATTGACCGAGGCCGGGCACCGCGCCTCCACCACCGTGGCGGGCAGTGCGCTGGCGGCTTTCCAGCGTCAATCGCCGTCGCCATTCCAGTCACCCAATATTTTCTCTGCCGTCGGTGTGCGGGAAGCGCCAGCCTCCTATGCCGCAGCGCTGCCGATGTCGGTGCGGATGGAAGTGTCGCCGGTGGAACCCGCGCCGGATACACCGCTAGGTGTTGCCCGCGCCCAGTTGCATGAAACCTATGTCGTGGCCCAGACCGCTGACGGCATTGTCATCGTCGACCAGCATGCCGCCCATGAACGGCTGGTCTATGAGCGGATGAAGAAGGCGCTGGCCAATGGCGGCATCGCGCGCCAGCCGCTGCTGATCCCCGAAGTGGTGGACCTTGATCCCAGCGAAGTGACGCGGGTGTCGGAGCGCGCCGCCGAACTGGCCGAACTCGGGCTGGTGATCGAGGCCTTTGGCCCCGATGCCGTGGTGGTGCGCGAAGTCCCCGCCATGCTGGGCAAGCTGGATGTGAAGGGCCTGGTGCGCGACCTGGCCGACGAGATCGCCGAGACCGGCAACGCCTTGTCGCTGAAGGAACGGCTGGAGGAAGTCTCCGGCACCCTGGCTTGCCATATGAGCGTGCGGGCCGGCCGCCGCCTCAATGCCGAGGAAATGAATGCGCTGCTGCGCGAAATGGAGGCGACGCCCCATTCCGGCCAGTGCAATCACGGCCGTCCGACCTATGTCGAACTCAAGCTCGCCGACATCGAGAAACTATTCGGACGGCGTTAAGAACCGCAGCCGCGTCTCGCCATAGTCGCGCTCGTCCAGCAGGGTGAAGCCGGTAATATGAATCTCTTCGCTGGCATGGCTTTCCGCCACGACCAGCGCCTTGTCCGCCAGCCAGCCGCCGTCCTTCAGGCTTTTGAGCGTGGGCAGGATCAGGTTCTTGCGATAGGGCGGATCCAGGAACACCAGATTGAACGGCCCGCCCGCGCTGGGACCCAGCGGTCCCAGATCGGTGGCGTCGCGCCGCCAGATGCGGGTAACGCCGGTCAGGCCCAAGGCTTCGATATTCTCGCGCTGGATGGCGCGGCTGTCGGCGCTGTCGTCCACCAAAAGGCACCAGCGTGCGCCCTGTGACAAAGCTTCAATCCCCAGCGCCCCGGTGCCGGCGAACAGGTCGGCCACCACCGCGCCTTCCAGTTCAAAGCCGATGCCGAAATCCTTGTGCCGCAGGATGTTGAAAATCGCCTGACGGGAGCGGTCGCTGGTCGGGCGCACGCTGATATCTTCCGGGGCGATCAGCTTGCGTCCCCCCAGTTTTCCGCCGGTAATTCTCATGGCGCCTTATAAGCAATTGTCATAGGTGGCGAATAGCCCGGTAACGCGATATAGGGCAGGGGATGAAACACATTCTGCTCTTTCTGGCCCTGGTTATGGCCGCGCCCGCCATGGCGCAGGATTCGCAGCCCAAGGTCCAGGCGCGGCTGATCGCCGAAGACAAGGCCGTGGCGCCGGGCGGCAGCATCACCATCGCGCTGGAAGAACAGATCGCGCCCGAGTGGCATACCTATTGGAAAAATCCCGGCGATGCCGGCGCGCCGACCGTGATCGAATGGACCTTGCCGCCGGGCTGGAAGGCCGATGCCATCCAGTGGCCGCGCCCCATGCGCGTGCCGGTCGGGCCGCTGATGGATTACGGCTATGAAGGCAAGCTCTGGCTGCTGACCAAAATCACCGCCCCCGCCGGCGCCAAGGCGGGTGAGACGGTGACGATCAAGGCCGCCGCCAGCTGGCTGGTGTGCAAGAATATCTGCATTCCCGAGGAACGCGCGCTGAGCATTGCGGTCCCGGTCGGTGCTCAGGCTGCCGATCCAGCCGTTGCCAAGGATTTTGCGGCGGCGCGGGCGCTGCTACCGATCGCATCCCCTTGGAAGATGACCTATGCGCTGGGCCAGACGCTTGACCTGTATGTCGCCGCGCCCAGCCTGGCGGCGGCGCATCCCAAGGGTGCGGATTTCTTTCCGGCGCGTCCGGGCCTGATCAAGAATCCCGCGCCGCAGCTTGTGGGTTACGCCAAGGATGGGCTCGTGCTGCGCCTGACTCCGGGCGCGAAAGTCAGCGGCGTGCTGGAAGGCCTGCTGGTGCTGACCTCGACCGACGGCTCGGTGCAGGCGCTCGAGGTCAATGCTGCGGCCGGACCGGTGCCGCCGGCGGAATTCACCACGGAGGCGGCCGATGGCGAACTCACCTTGCTGCTGGCGATCCTGTTCGCTCTGCTGGGCGGACTGATCCTGAATGTGATGCCCTGCGTGCTGCCGATCCTGGCGATGAAGGCGCTGGCGGTGGCGCAGCATGGCAGCGAAGGCCGCCGCGAAAGCTTTTCCTATGCGGCGGGGGCGGTTCTCAGCTTCGCAGGCCTGGGCCTGATGGTCCTGGTGATGCGCCAGGGCGGAGCCAGCATCGGCTGGGGCTTTCAGCTGCAGTCGCCCATGGTGGTGGCGGGCTTCGCGCTGCTGGTGTTCGGGGTGGGCCTCAATCTGTCCGGCCTGTTCGAAGTCGGTAGCATCACGGCGGGCGAGGGGCTGACGCGCAAGAGCGGCCCTGCCGGTGCTTTCTTCACCGGCGTGCTGGCGGTGGCGGTGGCCGCGCCCTGCACAGCGCCCTTCATGGCGGCGGCGCTGGGCTTTGCCCTGTCGCAAGGCGCGGCAGCGGCACTGGCGGTCTTCGTGGCGCTGGGCGTCGGCTTCGCACTGCCTTTCATCCTGCTCGGTTTCTGGCCACGGGCGCTGTCCTTCCTGCCTCGCCCCGGCACATGGATGCTGCGCCTGAAGCAGTTCATGGCGTTCCCCATGTATGGCGCGGCCATCTGGCTGGTTTGGGTCCTGTCGCAGCAGGTCGGCCCGCGCGGTGTCGCCGTTGTCGGCGGCGCCATGCTTTTCGTGGCCTTCGCCGGCTGGCTGTGGAGCGTGACGCGCGATCTGGCGCCGCGCGGACGCAGTCTCGGCACCGGGGCGGTGGTGCTGCTGCTGCTGGCTGTGGGCTGGGGCATCAGCCAGCTTGGCGGCGCGGCGGCGGCGCCCGTCGCCCAGGCGACGCGCGGCGAAGCCTACAGCGCCGCCAAGCTGGCCTCGTATCGCGCTTCAGGACGTCCGGTGTTCGTGGACGCCACCGCGGCCTGGTGCATCACCTGTCTGGTGAATGAGGAAGCGGTATTGTCAAAGGGGCCGGTGCAAAGCGCCTTCGCGGCCAGGAAGGTCGTCTACATGGTGGCGGACTGGACCAACCAGAATCCGGAAATCACCTCGCTGCTGAAGGAAAATGGCCGCTCGGGCGTGCCGCTGTATCTGTATTACCCGCCCGGCGGAGCCGCACCGAGAATCCTGCCCCAGATTCTTACCGAAGCCGGCGTCCTGGCGGCATTGGAAGGCTAACAGTCAAACCTAGTGCATGGTGCCGTCGCCGCGCAGCGGCCTGGCGGAAGCGCGCAGGCCTTCCAGCCCGTTGCTTTCATAATGCCGCTCCCATTCCAGGAATTCTTCCGAGGAAATGGCATAGCGGCGGCAGGCTTCCGGCATGGTCAGCAATCCGCCTTTCACCGCGGCGATCACTTCGGCTTTGCGGCGGGCCACCCAGCGTTTCAGGTTGGTGGGTGGCAGGCTGGCGGTGGTGAGGATCGAGCCGTCTGGTCCGATCACATGGACGCCGCGTTTGTTCTCTCGCATAAGCGGTTCACTCCGAAAGTGTCCGCCCCCAGTCGCAAGGCTGGGCCCTGCGCGGTTAAGGGAGAGTCAAACAATAGCGGCACTTTGTGCAGGAACTCGCGGAACCGATGGAACCTGAGCGGAAACGTCAGTATGTGGCGGTCTTCTTGGCGTCCCCGCTTTTGACTTTCTTTTCCGCCGCCACCACTTCGGGCGCTTCGGCCGTGGGGGATTCGCTTTCGCGGTCGGTGGGCGCGCCGATGATGTGGTTGCCGCCGGAAAAGGACGGCGGATCGCTGGCCGGGAAGGAATCCTCCATCTGGGCGTCGATCTTTTCTTCCTTGGTGAGGGGCTGCTTGTCGGTGCTGTGATGCTCCGGCATTTTCTCGTGGGCCTTCAGTTTTTCGGTCGTCATGGCATCGCTCCTTTGGAGTTGGCCGCTCCGGCTTTCGCCGGGGCGCCTACGTCGCGGTGGTGAAAGTGAAGAGTTGGAGGAACAGCCCGCTCAGCCCGATGAAGATCAGGTAGATGGCGATCAGGTAATTCAGCAGCCGCGGCAGGATCAGAATCAGGATTCCGACGACCAGCGCGACCAATGGCTGAATCAGGATGATATTGGCGGACATTGCGGCCCTCCCGGCCTGTGGAGTGTTGGACTGAGGGAACGCGCGAAGGGGCCAGCGGGTGGCACGAAAAGTTCCTTGATCCGCGAAAATCGTTGGAAAACCACGGTTTGCGTGGGGTGCCGGCCCTGTGTTAGTGCGCCCCATGGTCTTCGGTTCCCTGTTCAGACGTGCGCCCGCGCCCGGCGGCAAGATCCTGGTGGCTTTTGCCAGCCAGACCGGCGCCGCCGAAACCATCGCCTGGCGCACCGCCAATGCCCTGGCGGCGAAAAGCCTGGTGCGGGTGGCGGCGCTTGGGAGCCTGACGGCGGACGAGATCGCCGAGGCCGGGACCCTTCTGGTCGTCACCAGCACCTATGGCGCGGGCGAGGCGCCCGATTCCGCGCGCGCCTTTGAGCGCAAGCAGATGGCCGGGCCGCAGGTCTTCAAGGGGCTGAACTATGCCGTGCTGGCGCGCGGCGACCGCAAATACGACGCCACCTTTTGCGGCTTCGGCCGCAGCGTCGACCGCTGGCTGGCGGCCAGCAAGGCGCGGCGGCTGTTCGACGTGATCTGCGTCGATGGCGATGACGATAGCGCGGCGATGACCAGATGGTGCGAACAGCTCACCAGGCTGGGCGCCAATACCAGCGTCGAACAATTGATGCCCGGACCGGCGCAGGACTGGATTCTGACCGAGCGGCGCCTGCTGAATCCGGGCAGCACCGGCGGCGAGGCCTGGCACATCGCGTTGACGCCGCGCGAGCCTGCGCATCTGAACTGGACCGCTGGCGACATCGCCGAGATCTGGCCGCGCAACAGCGAAGCGGCGGTGGAAGATTTCATGCGTCTTCACAATCTGAACGGCGAACTCAGCTTCCGCTGGCGCGGCCACTGGACATTCCTGCGCGACATCATCGCCCATAGCCGCCTGCCGCGCACCCATGAAGTGGAAGGCATTGCATTGGACTGGCTGGTGGAGCGGCTGGAGGCCTTCCCGCCCCGCGAATATTCCATCGCGTCCTTGCCGAAAACGGGGCGGATGGAGCTTCTGGTGCGCAAGGTGGTCAAGGATGACGGCAGCCTGGGCCTCGGTTCGGGCTGGCTCACCCAGACAGCCGAGCCGGGCGGGGTGATAAAGCTGCGCCTGCGGCCCAATCCCAATTTTCAGCCGCCACCGGATGGTCCGCAAATTTTGATCGGCGCGGGCACCGGCATGGCAGGGCTGCGCGCCCATCTCCTGCATCGCCAGGACAGGAAGCTGGGCGGCGCCTGGCTGCTGTTCGGCGAGCGCGGCGCAACCAGCGACCTGTATTACGCCGATGACATCAGGGCGTGGCAGGCCGATGGCACCCTGGCCAAGACCGACCTGGTATT